>NZ_JAYWCU010000001.1:0-24161 GCF_043780375.1 Emticicia sp.
TTTTGTGCAATTACAAAATTACTACTTTTGATGACATCCTGTGTTTTTATTCGTAAATCATTGATTATCAGTTAGTTAAACCCGAAACTCGCATTATTAAAATTAGAGATGTATTGTACCAAAAGCGATTTTGCATAGGAATTATAAGTAATAAAAGAGCAATTTGTTCCAACTTTTAAAAGTATGAACTCAGCTTAATTAATGATGTTATTAAAAATTCACGATATTAAGATATTTATCATTAATTAAGTAAATGTTGGAGTTTAATTTACTTAGTAAATACAAATTTTAACAAATTTGCTTAAAATCCAAGAATAAATAAAAAACACTCAAATCAACTATTTATTATAAATTCGACCACCAAAAATCTTACTTCCCACTCTAATCATATTACTCCCTTCTTCAATAGCAATTTCATAATCTCCACTCATGCCCATGGAGAGAGAATTTAGTTCTGAGTTCTGAATTCTGAGTTTTTCACTAAAGTCTTTTAACTTCCCAAACTCTTTTCTTATTTGGGTTTCGTCGTCGGTGAGGGTTGTCATTCCCATTAACCCTACAATTCTTACATTTGACAGGTTTTTTAAAGTTTCTGGTTGAAGAATTTCAAAACATTCTTCTTCGGTCATACCGCTTTTGGTATCTTCTTCGGCAATATAAATTTGTAGTAAACAGTCAATCACTCGGTTATTTTTGGCTGCTTGTTTATTGATTTCTTGCAATAATTTAAAACTATCAACCGAGTGAATCAAACTCACAAAAGGAGCAATATATTTTACTTTATTCGATTGTAAATGTCCGATAAAATGCCATTCAATGTCTTTCGGCATTGCCTCATATTTCTCGACTAATTCTTGCACATAATTTTCGCCAAAACGCTTAAAACCAGCATTATAGGCTTCCATGAGCATTTCAACAGGCTTAGTTTTTGAAACAGCAATCAGCGTTACGCCTTTGCTAACTACTTGATTTTCAATGTATTGTATATTTTCTACGATTGACATTTTTCTATAATTTTAGTCTGCATTTTCTTCCCAAATCTGCACTAAGTTGATAATTACTTCGGTTGCTTTTTCCATGTCTTGCACCGAAACCCATTCTAATTTTGAATGAAAAGCGTGTTCGCCAGCAAAAATATTTGGACAAGGCAAACCCATAAACGACAAACGCGAACCATCCGTTCCGCCACGAATACTGCGTCTTTCGGGCGTTAAACCTGCTCTTTTGATAGCTTCCAACGCATAATCAACTACTTGAGGGTAACTGACCAAAATTTCTTTCATGTTACGGTACTGCTCAATTACTTTGAAATCTACACTTGAGTTCGGGTAATGTGTAAGTACCTGATTAACAATATTTTGCAAGAAACTTTCTTTTTCGTGAAGTCCAGCAACGGTAAAATCTCTAATGATAAAATCAAGTTTAACGGATTCCTGAATTCCTGAAATTTGGGTCGGATGAATAAATCCTTCCATATTTTCGGTGGTTTCGGGCGAAAGGCTGTCTTTTGGTAATGCTGACAAAATATCACCGGCAATTTTCAAGGCATTTTCGAGTTTTCCTTTGGCAAAACCTGGGTGCGTACTCACCCCATGAATCGTCAAAGTTACCGCATCTGCCGAAAAAGTTTCGTCTTCGAGCGTACCAAGACTTTCTCCGTCCATTGTATAAGCAAAATCAGCAGCCAATTTCTTCAAATCTACTTTTTCTGTCCCTCTTCCAACTTCTTCGTCTGGTGTAAAGAGAATTTTTATTGTGCCATGCTTAATATCAGGGTTTTGCATTAAATAATTTGCGGCAGCCATTATTTCGGCAACACCTGCTTTATTATCAGCCCCTAAAAGAGTTGTTCCACTGGCAGTTATAATATCATTTCCTATCTGATTTTGTAAATCAGGATGCTCTGAAATTTTTATAATTTGAGTCGTATCATCGGGCAAAACAATATCAGAGCCATCCCAATTGAAATGCACAAGCGGCTTTACTCCTGCCCCACTGCAATCGGGCGAAGTATCTATGTGCGAACAAAAACAAATAGTTGGTACTTTTTTCGTTGAATTACTCGGAATTGTAGCATAAACATAGCCCCATTCGTCAAGATGAGCATCGTAAATGCCCATTTCTAATAATTGTTTTACTAAAATTCGACTCAAATCCTTCTGCTTTTCAGTCGAAGGGTTTGAGCTTGCATTTGGGTCAGATTGGGTATCTATCAAAACATAGCGGAGGAAATACTCTGCTGCCCCAGCTCCTAAAGGAGAGTTTATAATATTGTTGCTCATAAAGTTCTTCTTAATTTTCAGTAATCATTTATCCCCTTTAGCGACAATCCAATGGGTCGGTTAGGAGTGCTGGGTGTTTAAAATACTCTTCAAATCAGCGGGTGAATAATAGATGTTTTTTAGGGTCTTGTTGTCTTCTTTACGATAGACCAAAAATTTGCCATCTATTTCTTTATAATAAGCTACTGTTGCTTTTTCGGCAGCGTAATATTTTACGGTATCTTCTGCTTCTTCAACGCTATGGCAGGCTTTACTCATATTTGAGCGTTGAACTTCATCAAAAAGTTCTCTGAATTTTTCACCTAAACCAAATTCCAATATCGCTCCTGACAATACATATTGTATATCGGCCAAGGCATCAGCAACCTCTACTATGTCGTTATTTTCGATAGCTTCTTGTAATTCTCTTAATTCTTCGGCAATGAGCGAGACACGTAAATCGCTTCGTTGTTTTGATGGGATTTGAGGTGTATCTAAAATCGGATGTTTGAAAGTTCTGTGAAATTCGGCAACTTGGTTGAGGCAATCTAAATTTTGCATAAAATTGGAATAAACAAATTTGATGATTTGATAATGTGAGGTTTTTGGCACAAAACTGACTAATTTTGACCTTTTTTTAGCTAAAATTACATCTTATTGAAATTGTAGTTTATTTTTTCTTGAAAAAATTTTTGCCGTAAAATAAATAAAGCGATATTAGCGTTTGCAAAGTTGAACAAATTTCAATAATATTGCTACGTAACTGAAGCCAAAAAATCAAAACCCATCAAATCATGAACAAATTTTATAGAGTTCTTTCAGTGGTAACACTAACATTATCGGTTGCTTTATGGTCATGTAAAGGAGACCAAGGCCCTGTTGGTCCAGCTGGTGCAACTGGTGCACAAGGTGCTGCGGGTCCAACAGGTACAACGGGTCCGGCAGGTGCAATGGGTACTACTGGTGCAGTAGGAGCTACAGGTGCTGCTGGTGCTAATGGTGCTAATGGCAATGCCAACGTTAAAGGTAGCGAAGTAACAGTAAAAGTTGCTGATTGGAAAACAGTAGATGTTGCTGGTATCGGTACTGGAACGACTTCTAAAGCAGGAGCTTTTGAAGTAAAAGATGCCAACATTAAAGCAAGTACTTATGTGCAGGCTTGGGTAAAAGTAGGAACTGAGTTTCGCTCTTTGCCACGCCTTACTGCTGTTGAAGATGTGGATTATGCATTCTCAACTGGTAAACTGACACTTAATTACTTGGGTTACACAACTACAAGCAACGTTTACGTTTATGCTCCACAAACCGACCTTGTTTTCTCTTATGTTACAATTGAGAAATCAAATGTATTGAATATGCAGTCAGAAGGTGTAAATCTTCGTAACCGTGATGCAGTAATGAGTTACTTACAAGCACACAAGTATTAATCGTAAACTACACAATATTAGTAAGTTACGAAGCATAACAAAAAAAGCCTTCCCTTTGGAAGGCTTTTTTTGCATAATTTTCGTTAGTAAAATACATCTACTTTAAAATACATGAAGCGGCTATTTTTTTTAATAATTTTCCTCGTACTTTCTTCTACAACTTTTGCTCAATTATTAAGTGACAATGAATCTAAACAGCTTATTATTAAGGGATTAGATAAGCTTTACAACTACGAATTTAAAGAGGCTGATGGTTTTTTTCAGAAAGTCAAAGCTAAATACCCTAAGCATCCTGTTACTCCACTATTGAGTGCCTTGCAAGTTCAATGGCAAAGTTTACCTGTTGAACAAAATTCTAAAATATTAAATCAATATATTTTATTACTCGAAAAATGTCAGGTATTAGCAGAACCGTTGCTCAATGACCCTTCCCGAAGAGCCGAAGGCACTTTTTTCTTAGTGGCTTCTCATGGTTATATTGCCCTTGTACTTAACGACAAAAAAGAACAAGTAAAAGCTGCCAACGAAGCTCGTAAGGCGTATGGATACCTGAAAGATGGCAGAAAATGGACAGAAAGAAATCCTGAATTTCTCTTTACATCTGGACTATATAATTTTTATAGAATTCAATACCCAGAGACCCACCCTATTGTTAAACCAATTATGCTTTTTCTGGAAGATGGAAACAGAAAATTAGGTCTGCAACAATTAGAACAAGCGGTACAAAAATCGGTGTTTTCTCGCATTGAAGCAGCTTATTATTTAACGAGTGTGAATCTAAAATATGAATCGAATTATCCAAAAGCATTGGTCTATTCTACTTGGTTGCATGAAAAATACCCCAATAATTTACTTTATACCATGCGACATGCTGAGAGTTTAATTATGAATGGAAAATATGATGATGCAATCCCATTCATTCAAACACTTAAAAAAACCAATGAAAAAGAATATATATTAGCTGGTAATTTATTTGAAGGGCAAATTGCTGAAAAAGCAAAGAAAAACGATAAGCAAGCCTACGATTTATATAATATCGTATTGAAAATTCAACCCTCCGACCGGTACACCTCCGACTATTATGCCATAGCTTATGCTGGTTTAGCACGAATCGCCCACCGTGCGGGCAATAGCAAACGAGCAGAAGAACTTTATAATAAATGTTTAGATTATGCTGAATATAATTCAACTACCGCAGAAGCCAAAAAATATTTAAACAAACGATAGTCAATATCTTTACTAATTACCTAATAACCAGCAAGTTAAGCCTTGAAAACATTCTTCAATTATAACTATCTACCAAACATCTACTTGTTTTTTATACTTAAACGCAACCATCATTAGCTAATTCTCGTAATTATTCATAGAAAGAAAGTTTTAAATACATAAATTAATCTTAACTATGGAACAAACACAATTAAGCAGAGGGCAATTTCTACGACAATTGGGTATGAGCAGTGCTGCTTTGATGTCGTTTTATTGTCTTGGCACAACTATGACAGCTTGTACATCGGCAAGCGATGACCCTATGCCAGCACCAACTACACCACCAACACCTATTACACCACCAGTTGTTACACCACCAGCAGCTAATTCTGGAATAACAGGCATGACCACAGGCTCTATTGATTTTACGATTGATTTGTTGCACCCAGATTTCAAAAAGTTAAAAACTGAAGGTGAGTTTACTTACGTAGCCGATATTATCATTGCCAATGCCAAAGGTACTTTTGTGGCTTTATCGAAAGTGTGTACACATCAAGGCACAACCATTGATTTTAGACCAACAGCCAATGACTTCAAATGTCCAAATCATGGTTCGGAGTTCACAACCGATGGCAAAGTACAGAAGTCACCTGCAACAACTGCCTTGAAAGTTTACAAAGCCGAAAGCATAAACAGTGGAAATTCATTGAAAATATCGGCTTAAGAAATACTGAAATTAGAATTTCTTAAGCTATTCTAAAACCAAAAGTTTATTTATTACGTAACTTTAATATAATGATTTATTGTTAGGGGTATGTGTTTCAATAATAAAGGAAGCCGATTTTATTGGCTTTCTTTATGTTACGGAATGTTGCCCACAGAAACTACCTTCGACGGAATCTTAAAAACTGTTTTATGGTAAAAAAATATTTACTCTTCACCTGCTGCATACTAACATTTTCAACTTATGCTCAGAGTACACAAGCCGATAGCCTTTTGTTAGATTTAGCAAATACCAACGAACAAACCAAGCTACTTCCCGAATGAATGTTGCTAACACAAAGGCTTTTTTGGGGACAGAAAGGACTTTATAGAGGTGTTGGAATTACTCCAAAGCTTACTATCGAAAATCGAGAGAAATATGAAAAATAAGTGTCGTTTAATAGCTTTCACTTACATACATTAAAACTATTTCTTCCACTTCAAAGTCTCTAAAATATGGCGGCAATCTACTTTCATGTAGTCAATGATGGGGCGAAGTGAATCGTTTTCAGTAGCGGTCATCAAATAAACTGCTCCTCGCAAATAATGTTTGGTGCTATCAGTTATAAAAAATTGATATGGACTTGGCACTTCTCCTTCCAATTCAAAAATTACAGCTCTTTTTCCATCTTTTGTTTGTAAGAGCTTATCGGTAATCGAATAGGCTTTTTTATCGTGGTGAAATGCCAGTTTTGCAGCATCTGCCATCATGTTTTGCAAACGAACAGGGTCATTATTGACTGGCTTATAAGTAAACTGAATTCGAGAATTGAGTTTTGGATAATAAATAATTATCCAATGAGGCTCGGCATTACGAAATGTATCCCGTTGTACGATGGCATATTTTGAATATTCAAACGAATAAGGATGCTCTTCGGAAAGGTTTTGGTATTGAGGTGTAGGTAAATCAATACGGTTAAAACCTCGTGGCTTAGGAGAATACTCTTCGGTTGTTTTGCTACAACTATACAACAAAAATGTTGCAACAAAACCCATTAACATCTTTACTATCAATATTTTATACATTTTTTATTATTCATTTTTATCTACAAAAAAAACGTGTATAATACGTCTCTACTACAATTTTTTCTAATAAACTAAACACTTTCCTAATATAAATAAACTCCTGTTTTTTCACTATCACCCAAAATAACCTGAATATGTTCATTAAGCGTTGTTGAAAGTGAATAGCCAACATAATCTGCTGCGACTGGATATCGAGGATGATTTCTGTCGACAACAACTGCAACTTGTATTTTTTTTAATGGAATACCCAAAAACGGACGTAAACTGAATGCCAAAGTTTTACCAGTATTTAAAACATCATCACATAAAACGATGTTTTTGTTATGAAAAGTATTAACTTCACTTTCAATCTTTATATCGGGTTGCTCAGTGGCTTGCTTATCGAAACTTAGCTTGGCAATATGTACCTCTAAAGCAGAGATTTGCTTTAATTCTTTGACTAATATTTCGGCGAAATGATAACCCTCACCATTGATTCCAGCAATAATAAGTGACGATTCGTCAAAGTTTTGTTCGTAGATTTGATAAGCTATTCGACGAATTTTTTGTAGTGTTTCTGTTTGATTTAATAATTGATTAGACATAGATTAGGGCTTTTAACAACTGGCTTTGGGCTATAAAAACAAGTTTATATTAAAATTAGATTCCCGAAACAAAACGTTCTTTCTTTTTAATTCCAAAAACAAAGATCGTATCTGTTTGATGGTTTTTTGGCATAATTTGTGTTAATGGCTATTACAACCATAAAACTAACAAAGATACTCAAAACTTAAACATTATGAAGTCGATGAAATACTTAATGTCTGCAATCATTTTTGTACTTCTAACAAATGCTACAAGACCTCATGTAAGTGACACTAAAAGGCGTGGAGAAGATAACGAACTTGCCGACCGAATCAGGATGTCGTTTCGAGCTGGAAATCCACAAATGTTAGCAAGTTGCCTCAATCAAAATATTGAATTAGTGATAGATTCAGAGAAGATTAATTTTCAAAAAATTTCGTCTCAACAAGCTGAACAGATTTTTAAGTCTTTTTTTCAGAAAAATCCCCCATTGGCTTTTCAATACGTTTATCAAGGAGCTTCAAATGCCAACCTTCGATATAGCGTAGGTACTTACCGCAGTCGAAATAAAGATTTTTTAGTATATATCTTAGTGAAACGTTCCGATGCCAACAAATATGTTATTGAGACGATTCAGTTTAGAGAAGGATGATTGAATTTTATGCAAAAAATGCAATCGTAATTATGATAATATAAAGATATTTATCAATCAAAATTTAAAATTATAGAAAAGGCTCTGAGATTATCAGAGCCTTTTTCTATTTTTGTGCTCAGATTACAAAATGATTAGTCAATTGGTGGTTATAAAACCTCGATTGAACATTTAATGACAAAAAAACAAAATGATAGTTAAGACCAAAAAATTTGCATTAGACAAAAAACAGTACGTAAGCATTTCTTTTAAACGACATTTAAAAACTGGCTGGAAATGGTTGTTAATTCCAGCTGGAATATTTTTGTTAGGCTTAGTTCTTCACTTTACGGGTACATACAAAAACTGGTGGATTCCAGTATTATCGGTTGTTGGTGGTGGCTTGTACGTATTATTTTGGTACGCACAATTCTACGCTGCTTCACAAATGGAACAAAACAAGCAGATGTTCGATAAGTTTATGTACGAAATTGATAGCAGCAAAATTTTGGTAAAAATAAACCAGAAAGAAGGTGGAGTAATGAAGTGGGAAAGCATTCAATCGGCCGAAAAAATGGCGGATGCATTTTTGCTAATCATCGGTAAAGGACAGTTTTTACGTTTTCCTTTTAACATTTTCAATAGTGAACATGACATGAAGTTATTTGAGTCAATTTTGAAACGAAAAGAGCTTTTGTAAACGTATGTACCAACTTTTTATTGGGTAATAAAATTATCAATCGGATGGCATATCTTCCTTCCGATTGGTAAAAAATAATAGAACAGTGATTTTAGATAAAAGGATGTCTAATAATTGGTTTATTATTTCCTCTACATAAGCCTGTTCTTAATTTTTTTTGAAAGTGTCTTAATTATAGCTCGCCATTAAGTAGTCCATCGTAGCTAAATCGGTAGCTTGTTCCACATTCATACCGTCTCTTAGGTAAGCGAGTGAGGTTCGTAAATACGATAATTCGTCTTGAAGATTTGGACGTACGCCTGATGTTTTTTCGAGTACTTGTTCAATGTATTCTGTCGGAATTAGGATTGATTCTTGCATTGTATGATAGTTTTGAATAGTTTCAAACTAATATACAATATCAATGCCAAACACTATTTTTATGCAATAAATTGGCAAACAATATAATTCCAATTTTAGATTTAAACACAAGGTTTCAGTTAAGTACAATACTTATAACTCTTTTTATTATTTTATAAGCTATAACGACACGGTGCTTCGCTACGGAATAATTATTAAATTTTTGTTTCATGCATACGATTATTCCACTACCATTTTTACTACTTTAGTCGACGCTCCATTCATCAGTTTCACAAAGTAAAGACCTGATGGTAAGCCTATTATATTAAATTTCTTACCAAATTTGAGGGCTTTTGGTTGCAGGCTTTCTTCATGTCGAATCCTGCCCATGATATCAATAATTTGTATCGTTTCTACTTCACTATAATCTGCTTTTATCGTAAAATTTCCATTGTTTGCGTTCGGATAAAGGCTCACTTTCATACCATAAAAATCGGCACTCTGTGGCGTTACATCGGTCAGTAAATCACTTACCCAAACACCACGTCCAAAAGTTGCTGCATACAACTTTTTTGTAGTCTGATTGATTTCCAATTCATGCACGATTACGTTGGGTAAATTTCCTACCAAAGGCTTCCATTCTTGTGTGCCAATGACCAAATAATAAACGCCAATGTCCATACCTACATACAGAATATCAGAGTCTTCGTCAGACTGATAAACAATACAATTGGCGGGAACATTTGGCAAATTATAACTAATATTCTCCCAGTTTTTGCCTCCGTTGCTCGAATAGTAAACTTTTTCTCCCACCACAAAATTGCTTAAAGTTGCCCATACACGGTCAGGAAAATTGTCATCAACAGTCAAGTATGTAATGTATGACTCTTTATAAATATTATTGGTGATGTTTTCCCAAAACTCCCCATTATTGCTTGTACGCCACAAATCGGCGGGCAGCTTTGATAATGGTGTATTCTTTTTGGCGATATAAATAATATCAGAATTACCTTTTGGTACAGCTAAAGCACTCGAAACTTGAGGATATTTGGTTGTACCAAAAATCTTGAAATTAGAAATTGGTGCAAACGAATTTCGGTCCTGCCCGACAGTTCCCTTAAATACATTTCCGCCCGCAATAATTACCTGATTTTTTTCTTTATTGATTACAAAAGGCGTTGTCCATTCACCTGTATCTGTATTTGATGCTGGGGGAAAAACCTGCTTTTCTTGCTTTCTTGAGTCATTTTTGTCAAAAAAAGCAATATAGCCATATTGCGACGAACCATAAATATAATTATTGATTAAAGCACCTTCCATGCCATCACCTCCAAACTCATTTGTCCAATTTTTGCCTATTTCAGTCAAAAACATATTATTGTCTTGAGCTCCAGTAATAACTCTTTTACCATCTTCTGAAACGCCCAAACGATAGCAAGACGTAGCATTAATACCCTTGGCTACAAATTTCCAAGAGAGGTTTTGGTTAATATTAGCAATTATCTCTTTGGTAGCATAAACACCTCCATCGTTACACAAATAAATTGTTTTGTTCAATGGATTATAAGCAAAGGCGTGCTGGTCGGGGTGAATCGTTGTATAACCTGTTGCTTGTTTCCATGAATTTCCTCCGTCAATGGTTTCATTCAAAATCAGCCCTCCAACATAAACAGTTTGGGGCTTAGTTGGGTGAACCAAAATACATAAATCATAAAAGCCTTGTCCGCCCGAAGCAGTGTAAGCCGTTGAAAGTAAATTGCCTTTAAAAGCTGATTTTTGCCAAGTTTCACCACTATCTAAACTTCGATAAAACCCTTCAAATCCATTATTGGCATCGCAAGTAACCGCATAAATAATAGTAGGATTTGAAAGTGAAATGGCTACTTCTATACGTTGAACAACAGTAGGACTAATACCCGTTGGAACAAGTCTCCACGTATTTCCTGCATCTTCCGACTTCCAAAGTCCTGCTTCACCTTGCTTGGTAGTGGCCACATAAACTGCCGATGCAAACAAAATATTAGAGTTGGTTGGATGCTGCACCAATGCCGAAGTCATTTTGTCTAATACTTTAACTGACCATGTATCTCCCCCATCAAATGATTTAAAAACACCTTTTACACCTACTACAAGCACTTCTTTCGAGTTTTTTGGGTTTACCCAAACCGTACGTGTAATAGAATTGATACCTTCCGAAAGTTGATTTTTTAGTCCTGTTTGTTTCCAAACTTTACCACCGTCGATACTTTTCCAAACACCAATTCCATAATAAGTATTCCGTTTGCGGTCGGCTGTATAAAGGTCATAGCCAATGTAGGCAAAATCTGCCAACGAAGCGTAAATTATCTCTGAATTATTGGGGTCGAGGGTTATACCACTGACTCTCAAAATAGGTAAATTATCGCCGATAGGCACATAAGAATTACCCCCATTGGTGGTTTTCCAAATTCCACCTTGTCCAAAACCTAAATAAAAAGTGAGGCTATCTTTTGGATGAAAAGCTATGCAATTTACTCGTCCGATACCAAATAAGTTACTATCGCCATAAGGCCCTGCTGGTGACCAATCAGGGGCTTTCACACGAGCGTTAATAGCCGTTTGCCGAAGTTTTTCAACCTCTTTATTGGCATTTAGTAATACTTCATTTGAAGGCATTTTTCCTTCTTCGTCAACTCTTCTTAATAAATCATTTTCATAACGAGCCATCCATTTCCAACCCTTCGTTTCTTTGGGTTGCCGAGCGAGCCATTCCTTAAATTGCAGCTCATGGTCGAATAAATTTTCAGATTTATCTAAACTTGGCACTGGTTCGGGAATCGTTTGAGCAAAAACTATAACGCTATAAAGTATTGATAGTAAGGATATTATAAATAGTTTTTTCATACAATAATTTTCATTTCTTCAAAAACTCTTTCACTACTGCAACTGTTTCGTGGGTATTTTCTTCCATTGGCGTATGTCCTAAATTTTTAAAGACCACCAAAGTATCATTCGGTAAATCACGGTGAAATTTTTCGGCAACATCAAGTGGGATTAGTAAATCTTTATCACCCCAGATAATGAGCGTTGGCATTTGCAATGTTTTGATTTTCAAATAGTTATCGGTTAAAATATTCTGATTAATTCTATTCAGAAATGCTTCTCGATTTCCTGTACGAAGCGAAAGTTCAAAATATCTATCAATCAATTCGGGCGTAACCTTTTCTTTCTGAGCATAAACATTCATTACACTTTTCTCGACTATTGAACGTGGAGTTACGTACTTAAAAAGATTTTTAATAACTGGAATTCTTGCTATTTGAAAAGCAATTGGAACTGACTTTGACTGCATCGGATAGCCTCCTGCATCAACCAAAATCATTTTTTTTACTTTTTCAGGATATTTCAAAGCATAGACCCAAGTAATAGCTCCACCCAACGAATTTCCACCCAAAATACACTTCTTTATACGGAGTTCAGTCAAAAAATGATTAATAAATTCTGCATAGAAATCTTGCGAATAATCACCCGTTGGGTTTGGACCCGGTAGTCCATAAGCTGGTAAATCTAAACGTATAACTCGGTGTTCAGGTTTTAGTTCACGTACCCAACCTTCCCAAGTATGCAAACTTGCCCCAGTGCCATGTATTAGAATTACGGGAATTGTATCATTTTGGTTGCCTTCGTCTCTATAATGTACCGACATTCCGTCAATTTGCACAAATTTCGACTCTAAATTGGCGTATTTTCTAATTAAAATTTCTAATGGAATATCATTTTTCCAATAAACAACGGAAACTCCAACGCCTAATAACACAATAAATATTAAAGCAAACTTTATTATTTTCCAGACAATGTTCATTTTAAAAATAGTTTAATTTCTCAAAAATAGTATATACGTTTTAATTTTTCGGCAAATCTTACCATTTATTATAAACACCTAAGCCTTCATAAAGCAGCTAAGTTTGAAAAAGTACAATGATAATAATATTATTAATTTCCTTAAAAATATTTAATTTTTTCATTCTTTTGTGCAAATTTGCCAACAATATCATCTATTTAAAGTTAACGCAATAAAACCTGTTAATATTTATGAAAATCTCACCCGATAAATCCCTATTGGACTATTTTTACCATTGGGAAAAAACTACGCCCGATAAAATTTACTTACGCCAACCTTTTGGTGATACTTTCCGTGATTTTACGTGGAAAGAAACTGGGAAACAGGTGCGAAGCATGGCTTCCTACTTAAAATCACTTAATTTGCCTCCCAAAAGCAATATAGGTTTGGTCTCTAAAAACTGTGCCGAATGGCTCATTGCCGATTTTGCTATTATGATGTCGGGGCATGTTTCTTGCCCTTTTTATGCTACGCTAACCGCCGACCAAATAAATCAGGTGCTTACTCATAGTGGTTGCGAAGTACTTTTTGTTGGGAAATTAGATGATTGGCAAGGAATGAAATCGGGTATTCCTAAAAAAATAAAGTGTATTTCGTTCCCTACCTATAATCCTGACCCTCAGCATGAGCAATGGGAGCAAATATTGGATAATCATGCTCCATTGGCTACCAATTATTGTCCAAGTCTTGATGATTTATTTACAATAATCTATACATCAGGCACAACTGGAAATCCGAAAGGTGTTATGTTAAAATACGGTGCCATGTCAAACGGCATCTATCAAACCCGTGATATTGCCAAACTTGATTATCCAAATCCTCGTTTCTTTTCTTATTTGCCACTTTGCCATATTGCCGAGCGAAATATTATTGAAGCGGCAGGAGTTACCATCGGAGGAACAATATATTTTGCCGAAACTTTGGAAAGTTTTGCAAAAAATTTGGCAGAAGCTCGACCTACACATTTTTTGGCAGTTCCACGTATCTGGACAAAGTTTCAGTTGGGAATTTTAGCAAAAATGACAGAAAAGAAACTCAATTTATTCCTAAAAATACCCATTTTAAGTGGCATTGTTAAGAACAAAATACGCAAAGGATTAGGTTTAGATAAAGCTGTGGTGATTTTAACAGGGGCGGCTCCCATGCCTGCAACTTTGATTAAGTGGTTCAGAAAATTAAATATTGATATTCAGGAGGCTTATGGCATGACTGAAAATTTGGGGGCTGTTTGCATGATGCCTAAAGATAATATCAAAGATGGTACAGTTGGCAAATTATACCCAGGCATGGAAGTAAAAATTACTCCTGAAAATGGTGAAATTCTGACTCGCTCGAAATGGAACATGGTGGGATATTATAAAGAACCAGCCTTAACTGCCGAAACCATTGATGCAGAAAATTGGATTCATACAGGTGATGTGGGCGAGCTTGACTCCGAAAATTACTTAAAAATCACGGGTCGAGTAAAAGAAATGTATAAAACATCGAAGGGCGAATACGTTGCTCCCGCACAAATTGAGTTTGGCTTTGCTGACAATAATTTCATCGAACAAATATGTGTGGTTGGAAATCATTTGCCTCAACCTATTGCCCTAATTGTACTGTCTGATTTAGGTAAAGCAACTGATAAACAAGTAGTTAAAGAAAGTTTAGAAGAAACATTGAAAGATGTAAATCCTCGCTTAAAATCTTATGAGCGGGTGCAACGAATTATAATTTTACGTGAACCATGGACGGTAGATAACAATAAAATGACCCCGACATTAAAAATAAAACGTAATATTATTGAAAAAGAATTCACTCCAAAATTAGATGGTTGGTACGATAAAAAAGACTTGGTTGTTTGGGAGTAAGTTTTTAGGTATGATATATGAAGTATGATATTTTAAAAAAAATCACCTCATATATCATACCTCATACTTATTTAAGCAATCCTTCAGGAACTGATTTTTCTAATAAATGTTTGTAAATAAACTGCGTTTTTAGATTATCGAAATGCAGACCTTTTGCTCCGCCCCAGCCATGTCGACCATTTGGGTAAAGCATAAATTCAAAGTTTTTCTTGGCATCTTCTAACTTGCTAATCAACTGAATACTGTTTTGTAGATGTACATTATCGTCCATTGTGCCATGTACAATCTGTAGCATTCCTTTGTATTTATCAATGTGAGTCATTACACTTCCACTCTTGTATCCATCAGGATTTTCGGCGGGCGTATCCATGTATCTTTCGGTATAGGCACTGTCATAAAGCCCCCAATCGGTTACACTTCCACCTGCCATTCCGTGCGTAAATACATCACTTCCGTAAGTCAAAGCATAACAGCTCATGTATCCACCATAACTAAATCCTGTGATACAAATCTTCGTTGGGTCAGCTATTCCCTTATCTATCAATGACTTAACCATTGTTTTATAATCTTTCATTTCCCAATAGCCTAAATTTCGGTGCATATAAGCTACGCCTTCTTTTCCGAAATGCCCGCTGGCACGGTGGTCGAGTGCTACCTGAATAATTCCTTCTTTGGCATACCATTGGCTGCGTGTACTCCATGCCCATTGGTCATATACTGTTCCTGCATCTGGACCGCCGTAAATGCTAATCAAAACAGGGTATTTTTTTCCTGCTACCATATTTTGAGGGTAAACAATTGTCATGGGCAAATCAAATAGTCCATCATCGCTTTTTACTCGGAGAAGTTCAGTTTTAGCCAAATTATAATTATCCATTTCAGTGCCTTTTGCCGAGCCTAATTCACGAATAATGTTTCCAGTATTGTCAATAACCGCCATTTGAGGAGGCGTATTGATATTTGAATAGGTCGTGATAAAATATTTCAGATTGGGAGAAGTCTGAATTTGTTTATGGTTAAATTCTCCAAATGTAAGGCGTTTCATACCTTTCCCATCGAAACCTACCCGATAAAGGTCAAAACGAGCAGTATTTTCGATGCCACGAGCATAAAAATAAACGACACGATTTTTTTGATCAATGCCTTCTACCGATTTTACTGTAAATTCCCCTTCGGTGATATTATTCTTAAACGTCCCGTCAATGCCATACATATACAACTGTTTCCAGCCAGTTTTATCACTAATAATCATCATTTCTTTGCCGCCATCCATAATAGTTAGGCGTTCGTCGGCTTCGTCAATGCCAATCCAAGATTTTTGAGTTTCGGCATAAACTTCTTTTTTGCTACCATTTTTGGGTGAAACATTGTACATTTTTAAGCTATCGTTGCCACGATTTACCCATTGAACCATCAAACCACTTCCATCAGGCAACCATTCTGGCCAACCCAAATAATGCTCTTCTTTCATATTGAAATCTACCCAGGTTGTTGATCCACCGCCTGGCAAAACAAAGCCCAATTTTGCTTCTGGATTTGGATCGCCACTTTTCGGATAACGAGTTTCTTCAATAAAACCATGCTGTCCTTCGCTGCTATACAGTGGAAACATGGGAGTTTTTGATTCATCAAAACGCATATAAGCCAACGATTTACTATCGGGACTCCACCAAAATGCCTTAAAACGAGTTGGTCGTCCGAAGATTTCTTCCCAATAAACCCAAGTAGCATAACCATTCAAAATTGTCTTTGTACCATCTTTTGTGAGTTGAATTTCTTTTTTGGTTTTGAAACTATAAGTATAAAGATTATTGTCTTTAGTATAAGCAATGTAACTACTATCGGGCGAAAATGTAGCATTTTTCTCCTCTCCTTTATCGTTTGTTAGTTGCGTTTCTATACTACCATTTTTCAATAAAAGGTCACCATTTTTACTAATAACCGATTTTGTAGGAGCATTTTTTGGATTAATAATATCAGGCGTTGCATCAGTAATTTTACCACTTGCCAATTCCAGCACTACAGGTTTCATGTCGGCTTCGGGAGATGCTTTTTGCGTAACAACAATCTTTTCATCGTCAATCCAACGACCAAAAGTAGGCAATGGTTGAGTAAAATTTTTTGGGGCTTTGCCTGACTTTAATTCTTTTTCGTCAAAATCTTTCTTCTGAGCAAAAACAACAACATTGGTCAAGCACAAAAACAGTAAAGTACGTTTCATTAGTTTTAGTTTGATGATTAATTTTTCGTGTAAATTTAAAAAGATTGTTGGTTTTTTTGGAAGAATATAGTGGATTTATAGCATTTCAAACCTAAATCCTTTCTCCGAAAAGTGTTCCAAAAACTTTGGTAATGCGTATAACATATTTTTATTTGCCTTAATACTATCATGAAAAAGCACAATCGAACCTGCTTCTGTATGTTTTAAGGTTTTTTCTAAAACGGTTTTTGGAGATAGCTTTAAAGAAAAATCTCCACTAAGCACATCCCACATAATTATTTGATAATCAGGAAAAACCACATTTGCTTGGCTACGCTTAATACGTCCATAAGGCGGACGAAAGAGGCTTGTGTACACTCCTCTGCTCACCATCTCATCTTTGCATTGTTCAATATTGTCGAAATAAACTTTATCGTCTGTTGTCCAGCCTTTTAGATGATTAAAAGTATGATTTCCGATGCCATGACCATCGTTGATTACTTTTTGAAAAACATCAGGGTTCTTTTGAATGTTATTTCCAATGCAAAAAAATGTGGCTTTGGCATTGTAAGCAGCTAAAGTTTCAAGCACAAATTCTGTAATTTCTGGAATTGGGCCATCATCAAAAGTTAGGTAAATGATTTTTTCTTGCGTAGGTTTTCGCCAAACAAAATTTGGGTACAATGCCCGTATCAAGAAATTGGTTTTGTGAAGAAACATATTTTTTTGTTTTTAACAAAGGTCATTAATTTTAGAATGAATTCATAAATTGCAGGAAAATCGTCCGATAAAAATGAAAAATTACACCTCTCTTTTCCTTCTAATCTTTGCTTTCCTCCAAATAAACGCTCAAAAACCGCCTTTAAGCAACCGAATTGCCAATTATGATATTTCGGTAAAATTGGATGCAACAAAAAAAACGCTTGACGGAAAAGAAACGCTTGTCTGGAAAAACACTTCAACCGATGAAATTTCTGAACTTCAATTTCATTTGTATCTGAATGCTTTCAAAGATGAAAACTCTACTTTTATGAAGGAATCGGGTGGGCAACTAAGAGGAAATAAAATTGATAAAAATGCCAAAGAAAATTGGGGTTCAATTTCTATTCTTTCGATGCAAGTGCTTGGCGGAGAAAATTTGACCAATAAAATACAGTTTATTCAGCCCGATGACCTCAATGACAAAGATAAAACGGTTATTAGGGTGCCATTGAGCAAGCCTCTTAAACCTAACGAAAGTATAACACTCAACATCAATTTCAAGGCAAAATTGCCTCAAATATTTGCTCGAACTGGCTTTGCCGATGATTATTTTTTGGTTGGTCAATGGTTTCCTAAAATCGGTGTTTACGAATCGGCAGGTATGCGGTATGCCACCAAGGGAGCTTGGAATTGCCATCAATTTCACGCAAATAGCGAATTTTATGCCGATTTTGGCAATTATCGGGTAAATATGACCGTTCCGAAAAACTATGTTTTGGCAGCCACTGGCATTTTTAAAAATGAAAAAATTAATCAAGATAATACCAAAACCACCACTTATCATGCCAGCGATGTACATGATTTTGCGTGGACGGTTTCGCCCAAATTTGTGGTAAGCGAACGCCAATGGAAGCATGTGAAAATAAAAGCTGTAATGCAGCCCGAACATTCGGGTTCGACCGAACGATATTTTCAATCTGCCATTATTGCTTTAAACTATTTCGATAAAAATTTAGGTAAATATCCTCATTCTGTTCTGACTTTGGTCGACCCACCTTTGGCTGGTTCGGGTTCGTCGGGCATGGAATATCCTACTTTTATTACTTGTGGCGAAACTATTTGGGGATTGCCAAACGGCATGAGGCTTCCTGAAGTGGTAACGATTCATGAGTTTGGCCATCAGTATTTTCAAGGAATGCTGGCATCAAATGAGTTTGAAGAATCGTTTTTAGATGAAGGTTTCAACCAATATTACGAAGGCAGAATCATGGACGAAACTTATGGAAAAGGCTCTCTATTCAATATATTTGGCTTCAAAATGAGCGATATGGAATCTTCACGCATGAGTTATGTTGGCATGGATAATCCAAAGATTTCAGAGATTTTTAGGTATTCATGGAAATATCCTAAAGGAACTTATGGTGTTTTAACTTATACCAAAACTGCTACTTGGCTAAAAACCTTGGAAAATATGCTTGGTAGAACTGTGATGGATGAAATTATGCAAACGTACTTTATTCGTTGGCGTTATAAACATCCTTGTGTGCAGGATTTTATCAATATTGTCAATGAAATTACGCCCAAACGCTTAGGAAACAAGCTCGAAATTAACATGAATTGGTATTTTGAACAAGTTCTTTACAAAGCTTCTGTTTGCGATTTTGCTGTAAAACCAATAAAAAATAATGGAAATAAAAGCGAATTTACAGTGAAACAATTAGGCGATATGATATTACCAACTGAAATCTTAGTAAAATTTGCAGATGGAAAAACCGAAATTCTTGCATGGAATGGCAAAGACCATACTAAAACCTACACGTTTGACAAAGCAATAGAATCAGCTCAAATTGACCCAAAAAACAAAATTTTGCTTGATTTGAACATCAATAATAATAGTCAAAGCCTCAAACAATCTTCATTACCTTTTCTGAAATATGCAATGAAAATAATGTTTTTGCTTGAAAATCTAATCTAATTATTAACTATAATATCTAAAAAGGTCATTAAATCATTAATTTTCAGAACTGGATTCGCCGCTCGCTCTATAATACATTGTTGAACAATTTTCTTTTCTTAAAATTTGTTTTGCCATTGTTTGAAGAGTTTTGGGTGTAACTGCAGCAATTCGTTCGGCGTCGTGGTTGCACCAATCAACATTTCCAGCATTTGCCGCAAATGCCAAATTCATGGCACGACTGAGTAATTCAACCTCTGCAAAAGCCAAAGTTGACTCTGTTTGGTTTTTTACTTTCTGTAATTCATTCTCTGATAATGGAATATTGGCTAAGTCAGCGACCAACTCTTCAATCGCCAAATTAGCATCTTCGAGCGATACACCTTCATTTAAATTTCCTTGAATAATTAATAAACCTGGGTCGAGCGAAGCTGTTACATAACCTGCTACATTATTGAACAATTGTTTTTCCTTAACTAATTTTGAGTAAAGGCGTGAAGATTTCCCTCGACCTAAAATGTCACTCAACAAATCAACATTATAAAATTGCTCATCAAAACGCTTAGGTGTATGGTAGGCTTTATAAATAGCATTTAAAGGTACTTTTGCCGAAATTTCTAAGAATTTTGCTTGTATTTGAGGCATTTCTTGTGGAATATTCCTAATATATTTTTCTCCTGCGGGAATTGGCTCAAACCATTTTTGACATAAATCTTTAATTTGTGGCACAGTTATATCTCCTGCAACAACCAAAATAGCATTATTTGGCAAATAATATTTATAGAAAAAACCCTTCACATCATCCATTGTAGCCTCTTCAATATGGCTAATTTCTTTTCCAATCGTTGCCCAACGATAAGGATGTTTATCATAAATCAGCGGCCGAAGTTTCAGCCAAACATCGCCATAAGGTTGGTTCAAATAACGTTGCTTAAACTCTTCAATTACAACTTTTCTCTGCACTTCAAGCACTTTTGGGTCGAACGAAAGGCTCATCATTCGGTCAGATTCCAGCCAAAAAGCAGTTTCAACATTTTCAGACGGAAGTGTAATATAATAATTGGTAATATCGGGCGAAGTAAAAGCATTGTTTTCACCGCCTACTTTTTGGAGGGGTTCATCATAAGCTGGAATATTTTTTGAACCACCAAACATTAAATGCTCAAAAAGGTGAGCAAAACCTGTTTTGTTCTCCTCTTCATCACGCGAACCCACATTATAGAGAATATTGACAGCCGCCATTGGTGTGGTGTGGTCTTCGTGAACGTAAACTTCTAAGCCGTTTTCTAAAGTAAAATGTTGGTAATTAATCATCAGAACGCATTTATGAAAAAAATTATTTGTCGCAAAGTTAAAACATCTTTCTGAAAGCAAAAGTTTTAATCGAAAATAGCTACTTTTGCCCAAACGAAATTTTATTTATGAATATAAGAATTGGTCAAGGATACGACGTACATCAATTAGGCGAAGGATATGATTTATGGTTAGGTGGCGTAAAAATTCCGCATACAGTGGGTTCGGTAGGGCATTCTGATGCCGACGTATTACTCCACGCAATATGCGATGCACTTTTGGGAGCTGCAGCAATGGGCGATATTGGCTTGCATTTCAAAAATACTGACCCACGCTGGAAAGGCATAGATAGCAAAGTTTTATTGAAAATAGTAGTAGAAATGCTCGAAAAAGAAGGTTATAAAATCGGAAATATCGACTCGACTGTTTGTTTGCAAGAACCTAAAATCGGCAAATATATTCCCGAAATGATAAAAGCAATCGCGAGCGTAACAGGTTTACCCGAAAACTGTATTTCTATCAAAGCAACCACCACGGAAGAAATGGGTTTTGTTGGCAGAATGGAAGGTCTGGAAGCTCATGCTGTGACGTTAATCTATAAATAATAAAGTCTATAACAAAAGTCTGATATTTTCCTTTTCATCGCCAATTTTATGGTTATTGTCGAAATATAAACACTCTTCATACAAAATTATTGCTTTTTCATTAAATTGCAGGAAACATTCTAAAAACCTACTATTGTTAATGAAAAAACTTACGCTAATAGTTAGTATCTTATTGACTATCAACCATTTACAGGCTCAACAAATCAAGATTGGCGATAATGCTGGTGCTGTAACATTTGAAGAATACGAACCAAAATCTACTCTCGTTGTTCCTGGAAAACCAATCACAAAAGCCAAATTTCCGTTTATTGATGTTCACAACCACCAATGGGAAATGAAAAGTAAAGAAGATTTGACCAAGCTTACCACCGAAATGGACAAAATGAACATGGGCTTGATGTGTAATCTGAGCGGGAGAGGTTTCAACCAAGATGAAGCCAAAAGTACGGCTGGAATTGTAGGTATGATTGATGCCGTGAAAGCTAATTATCCGACTCGCTTCGCTATTTTTACGAACATTGATTTCTCGAAAATAAATGAGCCAGACTGGACGAAAAAAGCCGTAAAAATGCTCGAAGAAGACGTAAAACTTCGTGGAGCGAAAGGTTTGAAAATTTATAAAAGTCTTGGCTTTAGTGTAAAAGATAATGGTAAATTAGTTGCTGTTGATGATGCACGCATCGACCCTATTTGGGCAAAAGCAGGCGAATTGGGTATTCCTGTTTTGATTCATACTGCCGACCCAGCTTCTTTTTGGAACCCACTCAATGCTCAAAACGAACGTTGGCTCGAACTCAAAACTCATCCCGGACGCAAGCGTGATGCTTCGGCAGGAAAAGATTATTCGTGGGAGCAACTCATCGAACAGCAGCACAATGTGTTTAGAAAACACCCAAAAACTACTTTCATTAATGCTCACATGGGTTGGTATCCAAATGATTTGGCAAAATTAGACAGTTTAATGGATGCTTTCCCCAATATGTATGCCGAAATTGGAGCAGTTATTGCCGAATTGGGTCGTCAGCCACGCATGGCAAAGAAGTTTTTTGAAAAACGCCAAGACCGTATTTTGTTTGGAAAAGACTCTTGGGTTCCTGACGAATACCAAACTTACTTTAGAGTTTTGGAAAGCGAAGACGAATATTTTCCATACCACAAAAAATACCATGCTTACTGGCGTATGTATGGCATGGGACTTTCAGACGAAGTTTTGAAAAAAGTTTATTATAAAAATGCTCTAAAAATAATTCCAGGACTTGATAAAAGTAAATTTCCAAAGTAAAAAAAGTCAATAGAATGTGTTCTTCAAAAATTCCTAAACTAAACTAAAATCATGACAAAAACTTACATCTTCATTACTTCAATGTTGATTGTCGGTAATTTGGCTTTTTCTCAAAAGAAAAAAGTCGTTGTTGCTCCTGTTCCCGACAAACTGGAATTGTTGAAACAGGAAGTTATCAAGAAAATTGACGACCGGCAAAAATTTACACAAGAAGTAAATGACCAAATTTTCAGCTTTGGCGAATTGGGGTTTCAAGAATACGAAACTTCAAAAT
Organism: Emticicia sp.; assembly: GCF_043780375.1. Taxonomy (GTDB): domain Bacteria; phylum Bacteroidota; class Bacteroidia; order Cytophagales; family Spirosomataceae; genus Emticicia. Next base: position 22,960 of record NZ_JAYWCU010000001.1, read on the forward strand.
ACATTACTAATTTGCTCGAAAAAAATGGTTTTAAAGTTGAGCGTGGCGTAGCAGGAATGCCTACGGCGTGGATTGCTAAATGGGGTTCGGGAAAACCAGTGATTGCTATCGGTAGCGACATTGACTGTATTCCGAAAGCCTCTCAAAAACCTGGAGTTGCTTATAAAGAGCCAATCGTAGAAGGTGCTCCTGGGCACGGCGAAGGGCATAATTCTGGTCAAGCACTAAATATTACTGCCGTGCTTGCTTTGAAAGAAATTATGGAACGTGAGAAGATTCAAGGAACATTGATGCTTTGGCCAGGTGTTGCCGAAGAGCAGGTGGGAGCAAAAGCTATTTACGTGCGTGATGGTTATTTCAAAGATGTTGATGCTTGTATTTTTACGCACGTGGCCGATAATTTGGGCGTATCATGGGGCGATGCTGGAAATAATGGTTTGGTTTCAGTGAAATTTCATTTTGAAGGAGCAGCTGCTCATGCAGCGGGAGCTCCATGGTTGGGAAGAAGTGCTTTAGATGCCGTAGAATTGATGGATATTGGTTGGAATTTTAAGCGTGAACATTTAGAAACTACGCAACGCTCGCACTATGTAATTTCAGATGGTGGCGACCAACCAAACGTTGTACCTTCAAAAGCAACGGTTTGGTATTATTTCCGTGAGCGTACTTACCCAAAAATCAAAAAATTGTTTGAAGCGGGCGTAAAAATAGCCGAGGGTGCTGCTATGATGACCGATACTAAGTTTACTTATGAGATTTTGGGTAGTGCTTGGCCGGGACATTTTAATAAGCCAATTGCCGAAACGATGTATAACAACATTAAGCGAGTAGGTTTACCACAATGGTCAGAAGAAGACCAAATGTTAGCAAAAGCAAGTCAAAAAGAGTTGAAATCTTCAAAAACTGAGGGTTTATCTATAAAATTAGACACCATGAGCGAGCCTGTTTATTCACCAAACATTGTTCGTCAAGGTGGCTCAGATGATATTGCTGATATATCTTGGTCGTTACCAACAGTCGTTTTACGTTACCCCTCAAATATGCCCGGAATGCCAGGGCATCATTGGGCAAATGCCATTACGATGGCAACGCCAATTGCTCACAAAGGCTGTACGGCTGGGGCAAAAGTTGAGGCTTTGACGCTTTTAGATATGCTTTTAAAGCCCGAAATAATCAAAAATGCTTGGGATTATTATAACAAA
>NZ_JAYWCU010000002.1:0-20455 GCF_043780375.1 Emticicia sp.
TTGTTTTGTACAATTACAAAATTACTACTTTTGATGACATCCTGTGTTTTTATTCGTAAATCATTGATTATCAGTTAGTTAAACCCGAAACTCGCATTACTAGCAAAAATTATGCTTTTAGGCTGAAACATAACGAAGATTTAAAGCAAAATTACAAGAAATTATTGACAAAAATAACATTTCGGCAGCTTGTATTCTGACTTTTGTGGGTAGCCTTACCTCAGTAAATATTCGATATGCTAATCAAGAAAAATATGAAATTCTGAAAGGACATTTTGAAATAGTTTCGCTGGTTGGCACGTTGTCAAAAAATGGCTCTCACATACACATTTCGGTTAGTGATTCATTCTACGGGCAAAACCATTGGTAGACATTTGGGCGACGGAAGTCTTATTTATATAACTGCCGAAATTGTACTAGGTTTCATGTCCGATTATGATTTTATTCGTGAAACCGACCCAACTTTTGGCTACAAAGAATTAATAGTTTTTCCTCGAAAAGGCAAGAAAAACCCTTGATTTTGGCATTTTTTCAATAAAATTTGCGTTTCTTAGTCGAAAAAACGTACTTCGTTTTCCAAAATCAATAAACCTTCAACTACCATGAAGAAACTCATAGGCTTATTCAGCCTCCTCGCCTTCTCATTTTCGAGTTTTGCTCAAAACAAATATAACATTATTCCAAAACCAACGCAATTACTTGCAACAACTGGCGAGTTTTTGGTCAATGCTCAAACAAAAATTTTGATTCCTAAAAATGCACCCGAAATCCGTCCGCTTGCAGAAATTATCGCCGAACGATTTTTGGTTACTTCAGGAATAACACTCGCTATCGAAGAATATGAACTGACAAGTGTTCCTATTTTGAAAAACCAAAACATCATTTTTTCACTTTTAAAAAATAAAGTAGGAGACCAAAAATTAGGAGAAGAAGATTATGTTTTAAAAGTGGCGAGCAATGGCATATTGCTTTCGGCCGCTACAAGCAAAGGCGATTTTTACGCATTACAAAGCCTACTTCAATTACTTCCACCACAGATATTTAGTAGTTCACTCGAAAACTCTGTCAAATGGGCAATTCCAAATTGTACTATTTTTGACCATCCTCGCTATACTTATCGAGGCTTGATGCTTGATGTCGGTCGTCATTTTTTTCCTGTTTCGTTTATCAAAAAATACATTGATTTACTGGCAATGCACAAAATGAATACTTTTCATTGGCATTTAACCGAAGACCAAGGTTGGAGAATTGAGATAAAAAAATATCCAAAATTGACCGAAATTGGCTCAAAACGTAAGGAAACAATGAAAGGTCATTATAACGAACAACAATTTGACGGAAAACCTTACGGCGGTTTTTATACCCAAGACCAAATTAGAGAAGTAGTGGCTTATGCCCAAAAGAAATATGTAAACATTATTCCAGAAATAGAAATGCCTGGTCATGCTTTGGCTGCTTTGGCAGCTTATCCAGAGTTAGGTTGTGGTAAAAGTAGCTATGAAGTTGGTACAAAATGGGGCGTTTATGATGACGTTTTTTGTCCGACCGAACAAACTTTTACTTTCTTGGAAGATGTTTTGACAGAGGTAATTGCCTTATTTCCAAGTAATTACATTCATATTGGCGGAGATGAATGTCCAAAAGTGTCTTGGAAAAACAGTCAGTTTTGTCAAGATTTAATTAAAAAGGAAGGTCTAAAAGACGAACATGAATTACAAAGCTATTTTATTAAAAGAATAGATAAGTTTTTAACTTCAAAAGGTAAAAAAATGATTGGTTGGGACGAAATTTTGGAAGGTGGAATTTCACCAAATGCAACCATTATGTCGTGGAGAGGAATTGAAGGTGGCATCGCAGCTGTAAAGCAAAACCATGATGCCATTATGACTCCGGGAAGCCATTGTTATTTAGACCATTATCAATCAGACCCAAGTTCAGAACCTTTGGCAATTGGCGGCTTTTTGCCACTGGAAAAAGTTTATTCTTATGACCCTACCCCTAAAGGTTTAACACCAGAACAGGCAAACCATATTTTGGGGGTTCAGGCAAACCTTTGGACTGAGTATATTCCGACAAGCACTCAAGCAGAATATATGGTTTATCCGAGGGCATCGGCTTTGGCAGAAGTTGCTTGGACAGCCAACGAAGCAAAAGATTACAAGGATTTTACGAATCGTCTAAAAACGCATTTCAAACGCTTGAGATATTTGGCAGTAAATTATTCAAATAGCTATTACGACATTTCAGCAACATCATCAATTAATGTTAAAAATCAGGTTGTTATAAAACTTCAAACATCTTATAATCAATCTATTATAAGATATACCATTGATGGCTCTACTCCTACGGCAAGCTCTTCGATTTACCAACCAATAGGCATTATTAGTACCAAAGATGTTACGCTTAGGGCAGCAGCATTTTCGTTAAATGGAGAGAAATTAGGTAAAGATTTGAACAAATATTTTTATATCAATAAAGCCACTGGACGAAAATATACGCTTGTCAATCAACCAAAAAACTATACCGGTGGAGAAACTTTTGGTTTAACCAATGGCGTGAAAGGCGAAGAAGGAAACTTAGCAACTTGGGTTGGTTTTGAAGGAAAGGATTTGGATGTTACGATTGATTTGGGTCAAGTAATGAACCTAAATAAAGTTAGTTTTGCCTTCTTACGGTCGAGTGCTTCATGGATTATGCTACCACAAGAAGTTGAGGTTTCGATTTCAAATGATGGCAAAAAATTCACTTCTATACAAAAAATGCCGCTGGGTAGTATTGATTCAGAAGGAAGAGCCATACAACAATTAAGTATCGCCGCCGATGGCAAAAAAGGTCGTTTCATTAAAATTTTCGCTAAAAACTACGGCAATTTACCTGACAATCATCCAGGAAAAGGAAGTTCTGCTTGGCTTTTTGTTGATGAAATAGGAGTTGAATGATACTTTAAAATATTTTCTGTGTAAATTTGCATAGAAAAAGGGTTTCGTAGTTCAACGGATAGAATAGAAGTTTCCTAAACTTTAGATTCGGGTTCGATTCCCGACGAGACCACCAAAACCAAAACACAGGCAGTAAGCCAAGTACAGCCTGTGTTTATTATCAACTTTTACGATTTTTCAACCTCCGAAACTTTATACGCAACTATTTCAGTTACGTAAACCGTTTTTTCTTCTTTATTTATATAGTTTCTATAATTCTGTTTTCCTTCGATGCTCACACATTTTCCTTTACTTACAAGGTCTTCACTAATCTCGGCAATTTTACATTAAACCACTACATTCTTCCTGATTAATACGTCATTTCTTCGAAAAATACGATAAATAGCGTATTGTAGTTTGGAGATTAATCTAAGAATTTTACTACACAAACTAAAACCTTTTGTGTATGAAAACATTTACAATATTTTTGATAACAAAAGCCCAACAATTAATGCTAAAAACAACGTTATTGTTTGGGTTATTTTTTGGTATTTCGTTACCAATATTTTCGCAACAAAAAGAAGGAGAAGCTGCTCGTGAAGAACCTAAAACTTTGAAAGCAGAAACCTTTAATTTTTTAGAACTTTCAAGAAAACAAGAGGCTGGCTTATTACCACCACCACCCGTTAAAGACCCAAAGCCACCCAAACATCTTGGTATTCAAGGAAATAATCCTCTGCCACTTGGCTTTGAGAAGGCGATTGAAGCCCCTACACCTCCACTATTGAATATTCCTTCCCCCAATCCCGATTTAACTTTTCTGGGACTAAATCAAGGGAGTTCTACAATAAATCCAGCTGATGTCGGAGGTGCAGTGGGACCAAATCATGTAATGACGGCACTCAATTCGGAGGTCTGTATTCGTGATAAGTCTGGAACGCTCATTTCGAAAGTAACCCTTGCAAATTTTGTGGGAACCACTAATTTTGCTTTTGACCCTAAAGTTGTTTACGACTCTTATAGCCAAAGATGGATATTTTCAGCCTGTTCTACCGCTAATCCTGTTTCAATTCTTGAGATGAAGGTTTCAGCAACAAATGACCCAACTGGAAATTGGTACACTTACCATTTGAATGTTGATGCAACTGGTTTAGAATGGTTCGATTACCCGAGTATGGGTTTTAATAAAGATTGGATAGTGGTAAGTGGTAATATGTTTACATGGGGGGCGACGGGAACATTTAAAGGAGCTAAAACATATATTTTCAAAAAAAGTGATATGTATGCTGGAGCAGGTGCAACTACATATACTATGACTCATCCTTCGGTTTATACCTTAGTTCCTGCAACTACTTACGATAATACCTTAGGTAAAGTATATCTTTTGGCAGAATGGAATACTGCGAATGGTGCTTTAGGATTGTATGAAATTTCGGGAGTACCACCAGCTGCACCTACGTATAGTGCTGCTCCTATTTTGAATCCTACTGCTCAAGCCTGGAGTCAGACTCCGGTCAATGCTCGCCAACTGGGTTCTACTGAACTAATAAGTACAGGCATTTCCAGAATTCTTACACTCTTTTATCGGAATGGGTCTTTATGGACAACTCAGCCTGCTTACTTACCCGCAACATCTCCTACTAGAAGTGCAGTTCAATGGTGGCAAATAAACCCAACATCTACAAGTAATACGGGCTGTGTTACACAATTTGGAAGGATTGATGATCCAACTGGCAATATTTTTTGTGCTTTTCCAGCTTTAGCCGTAAATGCCGATAATACAGTAATGATTTCATACGCTGTATTTTCACCTACTATTTATCCAAGTACTAGCTATCACGTACGTTACTCATCTGATCCTTCGGGGACAATGCGAGATGGTGTTACTTTCAGAAATGGAACTGCTAAATATGATGATGGTGGAACGGTAGCGGGAGCTGCTAGTAGATGGGGTGATTATTCTGTAGCAACCGTTGACCCAGTAAATGATAAAGATTTTTGGACACAACAAGTGGTTTCGGCAACACCGATTTCAGGAACGGATAAGTGGGAAACATATTGGACAAAATTAATTATGTGTCCAGTAGCTCCTCAACCTTCTGGATTCTCTACTCTCTCGGCAAATGTTTGTAAAGGGCAAAACAATGTGTTTTATTCTATTCCGTCAGTAAGTGGTGCAACTTCTTATACATGGACATATTCGGGGACTGGAGCATCATTTTCGAGTACAAGTACTAGTTTGTACATAAATTTTTCTTCAATAGCTACCAGTGGTACATTGAGTGTTGTTGCCAATAATGCCTGTGGAGCAAGTTCAGCACGTAGTGTTTCGATTTCTGTAAACGATATTCCGAATACGGTTTCGGTTTCGGGCGGAGGAACTTTCTGTAATTCAACGACAATTACTGCCTCAGGAGGTTCTGGGGGATCTATTTATTGGCAAAACACCACCAATGGAGGATTATCAACTGGAATTCTCTCTTCAAGTCAAACAATTACTACTTCAGGAACTTATTATTTTAGAGCCTATAATAGTTGCGGTTGGGGAACTCAAGGAAGTGCAACTGTTACTATCCAAACAACTCCAGCTATAGTTACCGTTTCAGGCAGTGGTACATTCTGCAATTCCGCTACCATTACTGCTTCGGGTGGTTCTGGAGGTACAATTTATTGGCAAGCTACGACGTCAAACGGAACTTCTTTATTCTCAAATTCCACGAGTCAAATTCCCACTAATTCAGGTACTTACTATTTTAGGGCATATAACAGTAGTTGTGGTTGGGGACCTGAGGGGAGTGCAACGGTTACGATAAACACTATTCCTACCGCTGTAAGTGTTAGTGGTGGTGGTCCAGTTTGCAATACTGCTACCCTAATGGCAAGTGGGGGTACTGGCGGCACAATATACTGGCAAGGAACTATCAGCAACGGAGTATCGATTGCATCGCCATCTGCAAACATGGCCGTAAATTCTTCGGGTACTTATTATTTTAGATCAAACAACAGTTGCGGTTGGGGAACTCAAGGGAGTGCAATAGTTACCATTAATACAATTCCTACTACAGTAAATGTCAGCGGAGCTGGAACATTTTGTAATAGTACAAGCATAACAGCAAGTGGGGGGAGCGGTAGCACGGTATATTGGCAAAGTACTACAAGTGGAGGAACATCAACTACTACCCCATCTACAAGTCAAGTAGTTAGTTCATCGGGTACTTATTATTTTAGGGCATACAACAGTAGTTGTGGTTGGGGCACTGAGGGGAGTGCAATAGTTACAATTAATAATACTGCCTCTGTTTCAGTATTTGGAGGAGGGACATTTTGTAACAGTGCAAACTTGTCCGCATTTTCAAATAATGGAGGTACGATATATTGGCAAGGCACTACAAGTGGAGGAACATCAACTGCTTCTCCAATTTCAAGTCAAATAACAGTTGGTTTTTCAGGAACTCATTATTTTAGGGTACTAAACAACTGTAGCTGGGGACCAGAAGGGAGTGCAACAGTTACCATTAATACAATTCCTACAACAGTAAATGTTAGCGGAGGCGGAACATTCTGTAACAATACCACTGTTATTGCAAATGGTGGAAGTGGTGGTACAATATACTGGCAAGGCATTACAAGCGGAGGAACATCAACCACTATTCCATCTGCAAGTCAAGTGATAAATTCATCAGGAACTTATTATTTTCGAGCAAATAATAGTTGCGGATGGAGTTCTGAGGGGAGTACAACGGTAAATATTATTTCAAATGTATTAGATTTGAGCGGAACTGCCACCAGCGGAGTACAAAAAGCAGTACAAATCATTTCCTCCAACCAAACTATACCTTTAGGTGCAAATGTAAACTATCAAGCAGGAAAAAGCATTTCTTTGCAAGGCACATTTAATGCTCAAACTGGCAGTATTTTTAAAGCAGAAATAAAAAATTGTACAAATTGATACTTCATTATCAAAAACTTACTGATAGTCAATTATTTACATTAAAAAAAGCAAGCACAGATACCTATTTAAACACTATCTATGCTTGCTTTTTTATTCAACTACGATTTCTCAACCTCCGAAACTTTATAAGCAACTATTTCAGTTACGTAAACCGTTTTTTCTTCTTTGTTCACGTAGTTTCTATAATTTAATTTTCCTTCGATGCTCACCAACTTTCCTTTGCTTACAAGGTCTTCGCAAATATCGGCAATTTTGCCCCACGCTACCACATTGTGCCAAGCAGTATTCTTGACTTCTTCATTTTTCTTGTTAGTATAGCTTTCAGTTGTTGCCAAGCTAAAAGATGCTTTTTTCCCATTCTCGAAGCTCAATACATTTACATCGCTACCTACGTTTCCGATTAATTTTACAGTGTTCATTTTATTTTTACGTTTATGATTTGTTATTTTGGTTGAGCCAATCATTGTTTGGTGATTGACGATGCAAAGTTGGTAGCTTATCGAAAAATTACTCGGTTCTTAATCGTTTACAGATGAATAAAAGTATTTGTAAGCGTTTGTAATCGGATAAACATTTGTATATTTGTTTGATAATCAAATATTTAACACAAATTCGTTGCTGTTTATAAAATCTAAAAAAACACCTTATGAAAGCCTGTTTAGAATGTGGCGAACCGATTCTTGGAAGATCAGACAAAAAATTTTGTTCCGACCTTTGTCGAAATGCGTACAATAACAAAGTAAATTCAGACTCCAATAATTTTGTCCGAAATACTAATAATGCTTTGCGTCGAAATCGAAAGATTTTGGAGGAACTTTGCAAAGATGATAAAAGTAAAACCGTCAGAAATACTTTAGTCGATCGAGGTTTCGACTTCAATTTATTTACCACTATTCGAACCACACAAAAAGGCTCGACCTATTATTTTGTTTATGAATATGGCTATTTGGAATTAGACAAAGATTTCTTTTTAATCGTGAAACACAACAAAAGTCGGGAGTAGTAATTTTCATCAAATTTGAAACTTACGCCTAAGCTCAAAACTTAAATCCAAAACTTGCTGTTCTAAGTTAAAGACTTCATTCTAACAAAATCAACAACCATGTTCAATAATTTCGTTTATCAAAATCCAGCAAAAATACTTTTCGGAAAAGGACAAATTGCCCAATTAAGTAAACAAATTTCGCCAGATGCTAAGATTTTGCTCACTTATGGTGGGGGAAGTATTTTCCAAAATGGTGTGTATGGGCAGGTTAAAAAAGCACTCGAAGGGCGAAACGTAATAGAATTTGGCGGAATTGAGGCAAATCCAACTTACGAAACTTTGATGCAAGCCGTTGAATTAGGCAGAAAAGAAAATATTGATTTTTTGTTGGCAGTAGGTGGTGGTTCGGTGCTTGATGGCACCAAATTTATTGCCGCAGCTATTCCTTTTGAAGGTGATGATGCTTGGCAACTTGTTACAGGAAAAGAAAAAATCAAGACAGCTATTCCGCTTGGTTCGGTGCTTACTTTGCCAGCAACTGGTTCGGAAATGAATTATTTTGCTGTAATTAGTAAAAAAGATACCCACGAAAAGAAAGGAATGGGACATCCTTTGGTTTATCCAACATTCTCTATTCTTGACCCCGAAACTACCTTTTCCTTGCCTCCTCGCCAAATCGCTAATGGTATTGCCGATGCGTTCACGCACGTGATGGAGCAGTATATGACTTACCCTGTCGACGCCCAAATTCAAGACCGTTTTGCTGAGTCAATCATTCAAACTTTGATTGAAGTTGCTCCGAAAACCCTTGAAAATCCGACTGATTATGACGCACGTGCCAATTTTATGTGGGCTGCAACGGTAGCTTTGAATGGATTTATTAGCTTAGGCGTTCCGCAAGACTGGGCAACACATCAAATTGGGCATGAATTAACTGCTTTTCACGGAGTTGACCACGCTCGAAGTTTGGCAGTAGTTTTGCCACATTTATTAAAAATAAAACAAGGCAGCAAAAGAGAAAAACTCATTCAGTATGCCAAAAGAGTTTGGAATTTGAGCGGAACTGATGACGAATTGGTTGCAGGAGCGATTGAAAAAACGACTCATTTTTATGAATCATTGGGGCTTCCAACCAAAGCCACAGCCTATGGCATAAACCAAGAAACTATACAAAAAATTGTTGCTCGTTTTGAAGCAAGGGGTACGAATTTTGGCGAAAAAGCTGATATTACGCCACAAGTTGTTGCCGAAATTTTGGAAATGAGTATTGCCTAAAAAACAAATTACGAATTTAGAGCGGTTCATCGCTCTAAATTCGTAAATGTTCAGTTATAAATTAAACCAGTAAGTCAATTTTACTACCAATGCTCGACTTTTTGAACCAAAAGCTCCAAGCATATAAGGCTTGTCGAGGTCGGTATTTGTAGCAAAATAATTGTCGGTATAAACAATAAACAAATCACTGACAGGTTTGAAACGCCACTGAAAACGAGAATTGATATTTACATTATTGGCTTGGTTATTATATTGCACAAAGGTTGTCCAAAAAATAGTTTTTGAAAACGTTATTTCAGCCCTCGGACTCACCAACCATAAGGTAGCACTATTATATGGTTTTGGAAGATTGATGTTTGTATAAGTCAAATCAACCGAAAACAAAGCATAAGGAATCAATCGGTAATTTGCAGAACCGCTTAATGTTGCAATCTTTCCATTAAAATACTTTCCAACTCTACCACCAAAATAATAAAATAACAACTTATTTGTATTCGATTGGTAAGAAAATCTGGCTTGTGAATAACTATAAGAAGTATTTTTATCTAATTTTTTGCCTCCAGTATTAGTCGGGTCAAAATCACTGAAAAGATATGTATATAAAGTTCGCCAAGGATAAATCATAAAATTGGCATTATTTCTGAACTGCACCGTGAAAAACAAAGGCGTAAAGTCATAATCAATTGCCTTACCATCGGAAAAGCGAGCAAAATAATCCCAGTCAGTTCCAATACCAAAGTTATTGATATGTTTATTGATTTTTTTAGATTTCGGATAAAAAGTATAATTAATATTCGATTCATTCCTGACAAAATTTTGGCGTGGCACATAACCCACTTGAGCGGTATAATTTTGCCCTACATAAGTTGATCTCGTACTAATCCCCCAAGTAGGCGAATCTTTATTTATCAATATTCCTGCCGCATTTTGCCCTACCAGACTCGTTGGGGTAATAGCTTGGTGATAAAAAAACTTATTTCTCCAGAAACCATTTGACGATGCCATGTTATAATCTAAACCCACAATTCGATGAAAACGAAGGCTATCTGTTGCATGAATTTCTAATTTTTCGAGCGAATTTTCTTTATCTACAAACAGAAAAGCAATATTTGAGCGGGTAAAAACCTTGCGTTGCACTGCTAAAACCGAGTAGTTTGCCGCCGCCAAACCTAATTTATCGTTATATTTTACTTCTCTGGTTTGCATATTCATAATACCTACTCGCCAGTTATTAGTCAGTTTTCCACTTATTCTAATGCCTCCTAAAATTTTCACTTGTTCATTCACTCCTTTTAGCGGATTTTTAGCAATTCCTATTCGACGAGAGAAAAAAGGCGAAATGTTATCTGTTCCAAATGAGCCAAAAAGGTCATTATTTTCAATAAAAAACTGTCGTCTTTCAGGAAATTGAATCTCAAAACGACTCAAATTTGTCACCTGCCTATCAACTTCAACTTGTGAAAAATCGGGATTTACCGTCAAATCTAAATTCAAGGATGGCGTAAGAGCAATTTTTGCATCAAAACCAATATTTGCCGACTTAGTAATAGGTTTTCCATTTATATAATCTTGCCCAACCGAACCAATTGTATATGGAATCAAGACAATATTGGCACCTGGTTTTGGGGGAGCTTCGTCCCAAATCAAAGTTCCTGCATAAGCAATGTCGCTTCCTCTGGCATTACGAGGTGTATTTACCCACGAAGAGCGTTCGTTTAAAAACAAGTTATTTCTAAAAAAATGGATATTCCATTCATTCTTCCCACTTTCTGCTAACTTATATCTTAAACTTTTAAATGGAATAGCACACTCTACTACCCACCTATCATCATAGTTTTTTATAGCCGTGTACCATTTATTGTCCCAATCATTTGAAATGTCATTGCCATTGAAAACCAAAGCTTCACGTTGAACCCCGTAAGGACTAACCGAAAAATGAAAAGCATTTTGTTTGTCTTTAAAAGTATCAAGATTGATAGAAACCAAGTCAGTTCCTCCGCCTTGAGAAAAATCTCGTTTCAAAGACTGCACCCGATATTGGCGAGGTTGGTAAACAACGAAACTATAATAGAAATTTTCATCATCAAACGAAACTTTTGCTTGTGTTTGCTGAATCGCCAACGAAGTATCATAAGGAAATTGCTGGTTGAAGGGTGTAGTTGGCTCGGCAGTTTGCCAAGCAGCATCATCTAAAATCCCATCTATCTTTATTTTAGATTGAGCTTTTTTAATATGAATTTTAAATTTTTGTTCATTAACAGTTTGGGCATTAAGTAGCTGAAAATCAACCAAAAAGATAATTATAATGAATAAAAAGTTTTTCATAAATATTGATGATGAATGATAATAAGTCGAAATAATACCATAGAATTTGACATCTTGGTAATTATAAAATTAAGCTATTTTTGAGAAAAAATGGGCAAATTGAGAAGAAACAAGAAAAATATGCGATGATTGGAGTTGATACGTAGATAAAAAAAATCAACTTTCTGAAACTCTCAGAAAGTTGATTTGAAATTTAAAAAACTAATTACTTTATTTTTCCAAAATCTGCTGTCAATTTATTCATTGCATTGTCCGAAACCTCGCCAGAAGTTACGACCAAACGGTAACGAAATGTTGTAGATTGATTAGGAGCTAGCTTAAGATTTAGCTCTTGTTTACCATTCGAGAATACTTTCTGACCCAATGGATTTACGGCAAAAAGACCATATCCACGTGAGTGCCAATAAGCAGGATAACCAACATTTTTTGGGTGGTCGATAATGGCTACCGAGATTTTTTCTTCACCAATTTGTCCACGAAGATTTATCCAATCTGAGCGTTTTGCCCAAGTATCTTCGCCCTCTATACCTTCTTTATTTCTATAACTTCCTGTAATTCCTGTATTGTCTAACGATGGTACTTTTGTTGCCACACCACTTGCATCAGTAAAAATTTCAGCTTTAGTTGATGGATGCTCTAACTGACGAGCCAAACGAATAGCAAACATTCCATCTTTTACATCTTTGAAAAGCACTTCTTTATCTGCGGCTGTCAAAGTTGTAGTTCTGTCCATAATTCGCTGATTATCAGTGCCTTGAAATGTATAAGTAGTTGTTTCTTTAAGCATCAATTTTCCGTCTTTGTCGAGCCAATCGGCAGTTACAACAAGCGACCCAATATTTTTTCCTGATTTTACAGATTTGATTCCTGTATGAACAATCGTTCCATAAACTCCTTTGGCACTGGGTGGTGTATTTGAATTATTCCAAAAATCATGACCGTTTACATCTTCGTAATTGAGCCAAACACCCACATGATGAGGATGGTCAACTCTTTCACCTGGGCGAGGGTCAAGTGGCCAACCACGAGTAATAAGCGTTCCTTTAGCAGTACGAACAGGGTATAAAACTGCTTTTTTAAGTACATCAGCACCTGGATAAATATATGCCGTAAAAGGCTTGCCATCAACCAACACTTCTACTTTCTTGTTGGCATCATCACGCACCAATTTTACTGCTTTAGTTTGGGCAAAAACCATGGCAGGAACAAAAAACAAGGACAATAATATTTTTTTCATGTTTTATTGAGGTTGAATAAATAATTTGACAAAGTACGCACTCTTTCAAATAGAAGACTACCGAAATATTGGCTTTTTCTCATATTTTTTTGACTTTAAGGAACAATTTGAAAAATTGTTTTACAAACGTAGCATTAAACCAACAACCAGTGCATCTTCGTGATCAGTCTCAGTAGTATTTCTTCTTTTACGGTAGATATAACGATACCCTATTTCTGACTCTAATTTCTTGGTAAAGAAATGATTGAAAGTTATACCAAGCTGATTTTGGTCATATCTTTTAGTAGAATTTGGTGGTGAACCAAATAGGAATTCTTGCAAAAAAACTAAATCATTCGTTTTTGAAATAGGCTGACGGTATTGAAATCTTTGTCTAAATCGTCCTGCGGTTCGGTCAACAAAAATACGATATTCGTACTGTGTTCGCCATTGAAAAGTACCTTTGTTTATTTTCTGAAAAAACTCAACACCAGGTGTAAATCTCCATTCAACAGTTGGTGTTTTTTCAAAATCTGCTTCTTTCCCAAGAAGTTGGTAGGAGTGCCACCTTGATGTTGCAAAACTAAATTGCCATTTTTCATGTCGGTAAGCAACCGTAAAACGTTGAGCATCAAGCAGTGGATTTTGAACAAAATTAAGTTTTGAATCATGATAATTATTTTGTCGGCGATAAGCAACATCACCCGAAATTATCCAGTTACCCAGTTGTTTGCTCAGAAATAACCTCGACCAAACCGATGTATGAGAGTAACTCTGACCCATTGACACATGGGTAATAAAAAGAAAAAGGACTATTTTTTTCAATTAGTTAATTGTCTTTGCAGTAGTATTTAAAGATTGATTAGGGACTGTTTAAGTTTATTTTTGCTGGTAAAAAATGATACTTTTTTTACTAAATCAAGGTTGAAAATTGAAATTTTGCGAGCAAAATGAGCCTTTCTTGAACGAAGAGTAAGTTAAAAAGGTGCATTTTAAGCCCAAATCAATAAATTTAAACAATCTCTTAAGACCGCTAAAGCGTTCCAAGTGACAAAAATACGTAGAAATTAAGCGTATTTTATAATTAAAATTGTATTAAAAATTGTTATGCTCGTTCTTTAGTACCCAAAAATGGTACCCAGTTCTCTTCTATAGAGCCAGCAAAATCTCGGAGAAACATAATAAAGGAAGGTTTGTAAGGTTTTTTAGGGAGAGAAACGCCCATTTCTTCGGGGGTGAGGTCGCCTTTTCGAGAGTTGCAGCGGCGGCAGGCGGTTACGAGGTTATCCCAGTTGGTTTTCCCGCCTCTTGATTTGGGCATTACGTGGTCGAGGGTGAGGTCGTCGTGGCTTCCACAATAGATGCATTTATTGCCGTCCCGCCTAAATACATTTTGCCTACTGAGCATCACGCCTTTAAATGGCAAACTAACATAATGATGCAAACGAATGACTGAAGGGAGTGGATAGCTTTTATTGACAGTTCGAAGCATTCCTTTTTTAGAGTCGGTTACTAACTCGGCTTTATCAAGATAAACCAATAAAAACGCTTTTGGCACAGTACAAATACTTAAAGCACTATAATCTGCATTCAAAACCAAAACTTTCCTGCTCATAAAACATTTAAGGTTAACGGTTATCACATTTGCAAGGCAATTTAATTAAAATTTCTCGAAATTCTATGCAAGTTTTTAAAGAAAATATTTTTTAATTTTTTTAAAAGTTTAAATTTGTACCATCATCTATAAATCACCAACTTATAATCAATATTTCGACCGATGACTCCACTAAAAGGAAAATTAATCATTGCCGAACCTTTTTTAGGCGACAAAAACTTTGAGCGTAGTGTAGTAATGCTTTGCGAACATAACGAACAAGGTTCTTTTGGTTTGGTATTGAACCAACAAACCAACCTTCGCTTAGATGATGTAATGGAAAATATTTATGGCGATTTACCTTTGTTTTTGGGCGGGCCTGTTGAGCAAAACACACTTCATTTTATTCACCGATTGGGTAATCAGATTTCTGGCACAATCGAAATCGGTAATGGCATTTATTGGTCAGGAAATTTTGAGGAGATTAAGACTTTGATAAATATTGGAAAAATTTCAGAAAAAGACATTCGATTATTTGTTGGATATTCGGGCTGGGCAAGTAAACAATTAGAAGACGAAATGAAGAAAAACTCTTGGATAGTTTCGAACACTGATGCTAATTTTATTTTTGATACGCCTACAAAAGAGTTTTGGCGTGCCGTGCTAAAACGCATGGGCGGCGAATATAAAGTTTTATCTAATTACCCAACTGACCCACGATTGAATTGAGTAGTGAATAATTGATAAAAGATTGAGAGTTTGTTTCAATTATAAATTAATCCTACTCTAACTTCCCTTTTCCATAAATAATTTCGCCTGATTTTTTTCCTGTGTGTTTGCCATTTTCAAGCACCGCTACGCCATTGACAAGCACAAAATCAATGCCTTCAGAATAAGAGTGTGGCTGCTCGAAAGTTGCCTTGTCGGTAATTTTATTTTCGTCAAAAATCACTACATCGGCAGCATAGCCAACTCTAATGAGTCCACGATTATCAATTCTGAAACGTTGGGCTGGTAATGATGTCATGCGTCTTACGGCATCTTCGAGGCGTAAAACTTGTTTTTCTCGCACATATCTGCCCAACACACGAGCATTTGAGCCATAACCCCGTGGATGAGGCACATTTTTGTTGAATTGTATCACGCCCGCATCAGAAGCAATCATGGTATAAGGATATTGCAAGATTCGGGAGACATCTTCTTCGCTCATTTTGTGAAAAATCATTTGAGCTCCACCTTTGTCCACCATGTCCATAATAAGATCGGCTTCTGTTTCAGCATTCGTTTTTCTGCCTAATAATTTATTGATTTCACTTACATTTTTTCCATTTAAAGTCGAGTCTTCTTTGTAGCGAGCCACAAAAGCATAATCAAAATTTTGGCGGTTATCTGCCTTTAAGTTTTTAAGCATTTCGGTACGAATTTTCTTGCGTGTTTCAGCATTTGTCAAGCGAATATGAATGATTGAATCACCATCTGACAAAGCCCAAGACGGAAGCATCGTTCCCATGTTTGTACTACTCGCCGTATATGGATATTGGTCAATATTTACATCAATTCCTTCTAAACGAGCCTTTTCAACCAACCCAATAGTTGTATTACTTTGTCCCCAAAGTGGTTTGCTCGAAATCTTAAAATGTGAAATTTCGACAGGAATATGTGCTTCTCGACCAATATTTATTGCCTCTTCAATTGCTTCTTTTACTTTTGAGGCCTCATCACGAATATGTGAAGCATAAATGCCGTTATACATCGCAGCCACTTTTGCCAAGCCCACTACTTCGGGCGTTTTAGAATAGGTTCCTGGAATATAAATCAAGCCCGTTGCTAAGCCTACTGCTCCATCTTTCATGGCTTGCTCAACCAAAGCCTCCATTTGCACTTGTTCTTTGGGAGTTGGGTCACGAAAAATATTTCGCATGACATGCCGCCGCACAGTATTATGCCCAATTAACGAACCAACATTTACGCTGGTTTGAATTTGCTTTAATTCATCAAAAAATTTAGCTAAATTTAGCTCCGAACCACCGCAATTACCTGTAATAATGCTTGTAACACCATCATAAATAAAATTATCAGCCGTTGGAAGTTTCTGCAAACCATCTTCAACGTGCGTATGTACATCTATAAAACCAGGACAGATAATTTGATTTTTAGCATCAATAACTTTTACGGCTTCGCTTGTTTGGAAAAAACCAATTCCTACTATTTTTCCACTTTTTATTGCCACATCTGCCGCAAACCACGGGTTTCCTGAGCCATCAACAACTCGACCATTTTTAATAACAAGATCGTATTTTTGAGCATAAACACAGTTAGTAATCAGCAACAAAAAGTATAGTTTTGTTTTGGTGATTGAACTAAAATATTTCATAAGGTTCGGTAAGTTTTAATTGATACTAAGGTAATGATTTATTCAATATTAGACACGCTTCATTGTAACAAATTGAAATAATTATAGCTCTAAAGCTAATTTTCGCTTCATTTTAAGCTACTTTTGCATAAAAATAGAGCAAAACACTTTGGTAATCAATGCAATCTGACAAGACAGTTTTCTTCAAGAGTCAAAATATATTCTTACTTTTTTTTAGCTTAATTTTCTTTTCATTATCCTTGCCAGCAGGCTATGCAGGTTTTGATATTGATGCTTCTTGGCATGAGTCGCTTGTAATGGCAATCGAAAAAAACTTGATTTTTGGACGAGACTTTATCTTCAATTATGGGCCTTTGGGCTATCTGAATACGGGGTTTCTGCCCAAAACTGTTTCTATTTGGGTATTGGTAGCTGCCGAAATGCTGACTTTGTTTAACTACCTGATAATCATTCGATTAGCGTTCCAAAAAACACAAAAAAATTGGTGGATAGTTGCTATTTCAGCTTTGATAATTTTTATGCCATGGGGTTTTATTGCCGATACTTCTTTTACTTTTTTTTACTTTTTCTTGTTTTGGCTGTTGCATGCTAAACAAACTAAAAACTCGGCTGGACTTCTACTTGCTATTATTTTTTCGGTATTGATTTTCTATATAAAAGTAAATCTTAGTATTATCGTTTATGGGCTTTTTTATGGTTCGCTGCTTTATTTTGGATTGGCAAAAATCTTTACTTTTCGCACCATTATTATCTGTATTGTTTTACAATTAGCACTTACTTATTCATTCTCTTTTTTGTTTAATGTTAATATTCCTGCTTATCTCGAAGCAAGTCTCAAAATCATTGATGCTTATCAAGATGCAATGGCAATAATGCTTTTAAACAAAAAAGATTTTCTTATTTTACTTGCTTTTGAGGGTTTGATTTTGTTAGCCGCAGTGGTTTTTATTCTGAAAATAACATTTAAAACAGCAAATCCTTGGAAAATTTTATTGAATAATCTTTACCTATACCTTCTCATTGCTCTTACATGGTTTTTGTGTTTCAAGCAAGCACATACAGCCGTTGGAACGTATAATATTTTTGGTTTCTTTCTGTTTATGCCTCCTTTGGCCATTTTGCTTTATCTGTTTACGCCAGAAATTAACAAAGTTTTGGCAGGACGAACCTTCATTATTGTTTTATGTCTTCATTTATTGGCAACGCAATTCATACGTTTTCAAATGGGTGGGCATAACCTAAAAGGATATTTTCTTACATATTTTCCAAGCTCAGTTGCTCAAAAAATAGACAAAGAAGGCTTCTCTATTGGTAGTTTTTTTGAAATAGTAGAGCAGAAAAATCCATATAATTATGTTAAAAGATTGGCAACTTACAATTACCAAGATAATTTTAAAAATTCGCCAGTAGTTTTACCACAAAATTTATTAGAAAAAATTGGAAACTCGTCGGTTGATATTGTGCCTCACCAAATTTCTCATTTGTTTTTTAGTCATTTAAATTATAATCCTCGCCCTGTTATTCAATCTTATCAAGCCAATAGCGATTGGTTAATGAAAAAAAACGGCGATAAATATTTATCCAAAACTGCTCCCGAATTTGTTCTTTTCCGCACCGATGCTTTTCGTGAACAAAATCCATTTTGGGTAGAAACTGATTTGTCAGAAGCACTTTTGAGAAATTATCAATTGACTGATACAACGTTTATTCAGAAAGATACTTTTTTTCTTTTCAAGAAAAACAAAATTACTAAAGAACTAATAGTCAATGAGTTACAAAGCATAAAGTTTAAGCTCAATGAAAATATTTTGATTCCAAAATCAGAATATCCAATTCGTTTTTCGGCAAATATTGAATATGGTTTAAAAGGCAAATTAGCTCGTTTGATTTTCCAGCCACCCTATTTATTTTGCTTGGTAAGTTACGAAAATGGCAAGCAAGAAAACTTTCGAGTAATTGATAAAATTATGAAAGGTGGTGTTTTTATCAACCAAAAAGTAACAACCCAAGCCGAAGCAAGTAACTTTTTTCGAAATAAAGGTGTTGATAATCAGAGAGTTACAAAAATTCGCTTTTGGACAAAATACACTTCTGGTTTTAAATATAGTTTTGAAGGGAAGTTTAAAGAAATACACGTTACGGAGTAAAATAGAATATGATTACTGATACTGAAAATACATTTGAAAAATTTGAGTTGAATCGTCAATTGCTCAATGCCATTGCCGATGCGGGTTATACTGTGCCTACACCGATTCAAGAAAAGACAATTCCGCTGACAATGGCGGGGCATGATGTGCTGGGAATTGCTCAAACTGGCACAGGAAAAACGGCCGCCTATTTGTTGCCTATTTTAATGAAAATCAAATATGCACAAGGAAAAACACCTCGTTGCTTGATTTTTGCCCCCACTCGTGAGTTGGTGATTCAGATAGATAAAGCCGTGGGCGAACTTGCCAAATATACTGATATTCGACATATCGCTTTGTATGGCGGACTTGGACCAAAAATCCAGATAGAAACCATTCAGGCGGGCATTGATATTATTGTGGCAACGCCTGGGCGATTCATGGATTTATATTTGCGTGGAGAAATTGCTGTAAAAGACCTGAAAATTATGGTTTTGGACGAAGCCGACAAAATGATGGATATGGGCTTTATGCCTCAAATTCGAAAGATTTTAGAGGTAATTCCAACAAAAAGGCAAAACTTGCTATTTTCGGCAACGTTTCCTGATAAAGTTGAATCGTTATCTGCTGAGTTTTTGGAGTTTCCAACCCGAATAGAGGTTTCGCCACAAGCAACGACTGCCACAACCGTAAAGCAACGAATGTTTTCTGTGCCAAATATGCAAACAAAAATCAATGTTTTAGAATACCTTTTTTCAACAGAAGCGGTACAAAAAACCATGATTTTTACTCGTTCAAGAGATATTGCTGATGCCGTTTATAACTCTCTTAATGGTAGGGTTATTTCAAAAAATAATATTCGGGTGATTCATGCCAATAAAGGTCAAAATACCCGAATCAACTCAATGGATGCTTTCCGTGATGGCGTTGTAACTGTTTTGGTGGCAACCGATGTGGCTGCTCGTGGCATTGATATTGACCACGTTACGCACGTCATAAACTTTGATGTGCCATTGATTTATGAAGATTATGTTCACCGAATTGGTCGAACAGGCAGAGCCAATAACTTAGGTGAAGCCATTACTTTTTTGACTCCTGCAGAAGAATATCACATCAAGAAAATTGAGAAAATTATCAGAATGGATATTCCACGTGAGCCAATTCCCGAAGAAATTGCTATTGCACCAACACCTTTCGACGAAAATCAAGCCTTACTGCTCGAAATTGACAACCAACGCAAAAAAGAAGATCCAAGTTTCAAAGGAGCTTTTCACGAAAAGAAAAATCCAAAAGCAGTTGTAAAGAAAAAGACCAGTTTAGCAAAAGGTGGTTTACCAAAGAGTGTTACAGCAAAAAGTTTTTCTTCATCACGTCCTAAAAATTATGGTATTACGAAAAACAATAAAAGAAGTGGTAAAAGTAAAAAATAAAAAATAGTTAAAAAAATACGTCTGAAAATTAATTTTCAGACGTATTTTTGTTTAATTCAGAATCTCGCCCTCCAAAAAATGTTCATAGAATTCTTTTCTTTGAGCCCTACTTATTGGCAATTCCAATGCTCCATATCCTTCGATTGATACTTTATTATTACTAATAATGCGAATTTTGCGATAAAATCTTAGATAAGTACAATTTTATCTAAATCATTTTTATCAAGTTTGCATATATAATTTGGCATAGAAGGGAATGA
>NZ_JAYWCU010000003.1:0-6335 GCF_043780375.1 Emticicia sp.
GAATTTATAACTTTTTGACACGCTGCGGGTTTGGGCGACTGAAAAAAGACGGTGAAAAGGATAATTACATCTACATAAAAGTAACGGAAAATGTAGTAGAAGAAGTGAAGCACGGTGAGATAAAGGATTTTTTGAATGCTTTTTTGGAAAAAATAAATGCCAACGAAGATTTGATGAATACCTTTTTTAATACCCCAAAATTAACTGAGCTCAGCTTGAGTAATCTACCGATTGTAACACTTGATTTTAAGTTGTATGGCCCTGATTATCAGTACTATATTTTTGATAAAGCAGTTTGGAAAGTTACTCCAGAAAGTATTGAAGCGGTAAAACAAACCACTGGTGGAAAGTACGTTTGGAAAGACAAAGTTTTGAAATATGAAAATGTGATTGGCGAGCATACATATATCAAAAAACCTGAGATTTTGGAAGCTCCGTTTAAGATTTACAAAGACGAAAATGGCTCGTGGCAGATTGATATTTTGAATACTGATTGTTTGTTTATGCGGTTTTTGATGCAGACTTGCCGTGTGCATTGGCGGAAAGAACTGGAAGAACGATTGCGTTTTTTGGAAATATATGATACGGAAGCAAAGCAGAGAAAGTATTTAGAAATGAATGATTTTGGAGATGCTGAACTCAAGGTATTTAAGCATTTTTCTTTGGAAGAAAACCAAAAGGCATATTTGGAAAAATACAAGTTCTCATTGGAAGGCGAGTTGCTTACACATGACGAAATTAGAGAGCAGAAGCAATATTTTATCAATCGAGTTTTTACTATCGGCTATTGCTTGCATCGTCATAAGTTCAGGGATAGGGCTTG
Organism: Emticicia sp.; assembly: GCF_043780375.1. Classification (GTDB taxonomy): domain Bacteria; phylum Bacteroidota; class Bacteroidia; order Cytophagales; family Spirosomataceae; genus Emticicia. Next base: position 824 of record NZ_JAYWCU010000003.1, read on the forward strand.
GATTGTGATTAATATGGATGCCTTGCAAAGTAGCCAGGGCGAGGCAAATGGTAGGGCAGGAAAGACGATTCAGTCTGATGCGATACGATTGTTTTGTAACACGGTTACGCTTCCAGGGCGGGCAGAAAATTTGGAGAAAAACCCGCATATTTTTGAAAATGTAAGGGCTGAAACTGACATCGTGTTGGTAGATGATATTAAGCCTAATTTGGATTTTTCGATATTTTATGAGCCTGCTACTTCGGATTTGATTGTCAATCCGAAAAACAAGACTTCTTTTCCGTTGAAATATCCTGTTAGTCCGAAGTTTATTTTGAATTCAAATTTTGGTGATGGTGATACTTCGGGTAGCTCTAAAGGCAGAAAGTTGATGAGCGTGTTTAGCGATTATTACCACGAAAAAACGGACAGATATGAGGAAGGTCGTAGCCCAGTAACGGATTTTGGAAAGCGGTTGTTTGACGACTTTACCTTGGAAGAATGGAACATGTTTTACAATACGATGTTTCGCTGTGTTTCTTTTTACTTGGGTGCTGGTGAGAAAGTAAATGCACCGATTGGAGCGATTGAGAAACGGGCGTATTTGAGCATTATGAATGACAACTTCAAGGGCTGGGCGGATGTGTATTTTTCGGTTGAGTTAGGAAGGTTAGATAGATTGATTGTGAGGGATGATGCCCATGAGGATTTTAAGCGATACTCGAAATTAGCTTGCACGGCTCAGAGCTTCTTCAAGCGATTGAAAGCATTCTGCGATTACTACGGCTATATTTTCAATCCTTCGATTATGCAGAATAACCAAGGCAGGATTATTAGAAGGGTGCAAAATCACTTATCGGGAGTTGAGTGCTTATATATTCAAACGCCTGGTACTGCAGTAGATGATGTGAAAGACGAAGACAAGATTGTAAACTAATTGATATATGAAAAACTGTAATTCTTGCCATTTTAGTTCGTATTCGGGCGGACAAGAAGGATATTCGGAAGAGAGAAAAATACCTTTGAGTAGATTTTCAAATATTTACTGCCGTAATAAAATTACTCAAGGTTATAAGGAGAAAGGCGAAACTTGTAATGATTTTTTACAAAGAACAAGTATTATAAATCAGGGTATTCATCAATCTAAACCAAAAAAAACATGACTACTTATGTGTGTGAGTTTAACACGGAAAAATCAAAAGAACTGAAATATCGGACAGTTCAGCGAAATTTTGAGTTAGCACAAGCGGCCTTCGGCTCATATTGTGCGAGAAACCATATAAAACCCTTGAAGGGCTGGAAATGGCGTACTACAAATAGCAATAAACATTTGAATTAAAATTTTTATAAATCATTAGAAGATATGGCACAAACGAAAATTGAAATACCAAAACAAAGAAATGTTAGTCAGATGTATCATTTTATTAACAGCCAACCATTTTTAAAAGATTACCAAAACTCGTTTAAAGGAATGAATGCTGATTTTAAAATCAGTAAAGCTGCTGGGCGACGGCATAGGAAAGATTTAAGGAAAATAATAAAACTTGCTAAGGCTGGCATAAAAGAATCATTGAAAGATACATGAATATGTGGAGCTGAAGAGCATTTTACGATTATCGCTTGCTTTAATGCCGAATGTAGGTGTGATAGAATAAAAAAAGAGCAGGTGGCTGCCTGCTCTTTAAAAATTAAACGAGTAATTTTTTAAATTTTAACGGTGCAAATGTAATGAAAAAGAATAACAGTAAACCGATACTATTTTCTACAGAAATGGTTCAGGCAATTTTGGACGGTCGTAAGACTATGACGAGACGAATAGTAAAATTTGGTTTCGACCAGAAAGATTTTTCTTTTATCAAAATAATGCAAAATACTGATAATCAGATTGGTACTCATGCCTTTTTCAATGGTGACCAGATAACTGCTACAATCAAATGCCCTTATGGGAATATTGGTGATGAGCTTTGGGTTAGAGAAACTTGGCAACAAAGAAGTGAAAAAGCTATGCAATTGGGTTTTGAAAAGTATTATTATAAAGCAGGTTGGGAAGGCTGCACAGACGGTGGTTGGAAACCTTCAATTTTTATGCCTCGTGAAGCTTCACGGATTACGCTTGAGATAACTGATATTAGGGTTGAGCGATTGCAGTCAATTTCGAATAAAGATGCAAAAGCAGAAGGTGCAGCTGTTAATCTTACGCTGAAAGATTTTGATTTACTCAAAGGATTAGAGTGGGTAATTCCAAGACCATTTCTTGAACACCAATTTGGTTTTTTAGCTCTTTGGAGTAGGATTAATGGAATTGATTCTTGGCAGGAAAACCCTTGGGTTTGGGTTATTGAATTTAACGTAAAGGAGGTGGGTGATGAAGAGTAAACCGAACTTCTTAATAATCGACCTTTTTTGTGGTGCTGGTGGAACAAGCACTGGTTTTCATGGTGCAAAAAATGGTATTGCAAAAGTAATAGCCTGTGTAAATCATGACGCAATTGCAATAAAAAGCCATTGGGCAAACTACCCTGATGTAAAGCATTTTGATGAAGATATTTTGACTTTAGACCTTACTGAATTGGTCAGAATCACGAAAGAAAACTTGCAATTATATCCACAATCGAAGTTGATTTTATGGGCCAGTTTGGAATGCACCAATTTCAGCAAAGCAAAGGGTGGTCAAGCTCGTGATGCCGACTCCCGAACTCTTGCCTGGGGATTGCCTCGTTACATAGAAGCCTTAAATCCTGATTACGTTCAAATTGAAAATGTAGTTGAATTTATGAGCTGGGGAGAAATTGACGAAAAAGGTAAGCCGATTTCGAGAAAAAAAGGTACTGACTGGATGAAATGGCGTGAGTTTATTAATAATCAATATGGATATTATGACGAATGGAAAGAAATGAATGCTGCCAATTTTGGTTCTTACACTTCTCGCAACAGATTATTTGGGTGCTTTGCTAAACTTGGATTGCCAATAAAATTTCCGAAATCTACTCACTCGAAAAATCCAAGTAAAGATTCGATGTTTGGCGACTTAAAAAAGTGGCGAGCAGTGAAAGATGTGCTTGATTTTGAAGACGAAGGAACATCTATTTTCAATCGTAAAATATCGTTAGTTGAAGCAAGTTTAGAGCGTATTTATGCAGGATTAGTAAAGCATATTCAAAATGGCGGTTCAAATTTTATTCTGAAATATAATTCGAAAGATGCTAACGGTAAGCATAATCCACCTTCTGTTGACGAGCCTTGCCATACTATTGCTTGCCAAAACAGGCTTGGATTGGTTTCTACGAATTTTATGGTCAGGTATTATTCGGGTAATCCTGATGGTAAATTTATGACCGTTGATAACCCTGCTGGCGTGATAACTACGATTGACCATCATTGCTTGGTTTCAACTAATTTTTTGAATCGGCAAAATGGAAATGATAAAGGTTGTTTGAGCATTGAAGCCCCAGCCCCAACACTAACAACTGTAAATAAAATTTCTAAAATTGAAGCTACCTACATTCTTAATCCTTCACACGGCGGTCATACTCAAACGATTGATGCTCCATGTCCTGTGATTGTTGCACGGCAGGATAAAGCACCACTTTATTTAATCAATTGCTTGGTTGGCAACTTTTCTATTCCAGTTTATGAAAACGACAGCCCAATGATGAAAAAAATTAAGGAATTTATGTCGAAACACGGGATTGTCGATATTAAAATGAGGATGCTCAAGGTTCTTGAATTGCTTAAAATACAGGGTTTTCCTGATGATTATAAACTTTATGGAAATCAAGCGGATATGAAAAAGTTTATCGGTAATAGCGTAGTTCCTTTGGTTGTTAAAAAATGGATTGAGGCACTGAATCAGGCTTTTGAGCTTAATTTATGTTCCACTGACAATTTTATAAAATTAGAGACAATGCCTATTAGTGATGTACCAAAACACTTATCTCACAAGGATTTTGATAAGATGGGTTAATTAAAAAATAGTTGTCTTACTAATATATACTATGACAGATAATACAAGACTAACCCTAACCGATAAGGTAGTAGCTGCTTTGGAATCGAATAATGATCAGGATTGGGACGATGCTTTTAAGCTCGTAAAAGTAAAGTGCCATCAAAGCGGCTTGAATGCTATGAGGTTTTTGTTTCAGGAGGTGTTCCCGGTGTATGCTGGTATTGATGCCGAAAAAACAGAAACTTGCCCTTACTGCAGTAAGGAGTGTAAAGGAGAATTTGGCTTACGTACCCACGTAAGTCGAATTCATAAGGATAAATTTTTGGAATTTAAACGACAGTATTTATAATGAATATACCTTTTGAAGTAGCAAAGCAATTTTGCGAAGATTATCAAAAAGACCAATGTATTATTCTTTCTTGGGATAAATCAAGTGGCGAAACTTGGGTAACAACTTTTGGTGTTGGTGATGAAAATTCAATTCAAGCTACCAATGGAGGTAAGATACTCAAAGACTATTTAAAATTACAACGTGAAAATGATTGCATACCTACACGTTTTGAAAAATGGGAAATTGAAAGCGTTGATAGGTATTGGTACTGGTCAAGCCGAAATGGCAAAACCTATATTGAAATTACTTATTGGTTTGAGATACACACTTTACAAAGAAAGGAAACAAAACGTAATATTGATAATCATTATGGCGACCATTATACTTTACCTGATTGGGCAAAGTCAATTACTGAAAACCGTAAAAGCCTAAATGACGAACGTATCTGGTAGGATATCAGCCAAAAGTTTTTTCATGAATACTTTAATCAAAATTAAGTAACTATAAAAAAAGCCCCAGTGGTGGAACACTGAGGCAAAGTATCACGATTGTAAACCGTTAAAATCAAACAACCATGACAGAGGCAAATGTAGCTCAAAATGAGCAAAACGAAAAACCAGTATCCGAATTATCTTTCGAGCAATTGAAAGAAGAGAAGTCCTTATTAAAGAATCTCATATTTGTGGCCAGAAGTCGCAAAAATGAAGTCTCTAAGGAATTGATGGAAAGGAAGCGATTACGGCTATCTTCGGAATGAAAATGATTTAGCTATTCACATAGTGGGTGCGTGATGGTAAAGGGCTTGTTCGAGAGAATAAGCCCTTTCTTGTTTTAGTACAATGTTTACAAATCCGCTTTTTGTTGCTTTTTTTTTGTTTTGCCGAGCTTTGCCGCTTCTTCGCTCTTCTTGACTACGAATAATTGAAAATTTTTGTAAACATTGTAAACACTGTAAACATGTATGGTTAAGTGTCTGAAAATCAGGTACTTAGAAACAGGAAAACTGCGGAATAATTTGTAAACAGTGTTTACAATGTTTACAAACTTTATTTTGAATTTGTAAACAGTAAAAAAATAAAAAGAAGAAAATAAGGGTGTTTACAAATTTTCATCGACAAAAAAAGGCTTGTAACAAACTAATTTTAAAGTTTGTAAACACTTAACTATCTGATAATGAGCATATTAAAGGCAATGTTTACAAAAATACAATGTTTACAAATTTTTTCGACTTCAACGGAAATGAGAATTATTTTTTG
>NZ_JAYWCU010000004.1:0-55187 GCF_043780375.1 Emticicia sp.
TGGACTTAGATTGGTTTTGCCAATGGTGTTGTCGGGAACAATAATTGAGAACCCATTGTAGCGAACACCTGCCGAAAATTGCCAATGATTTTGGGTGAATTGATGCAACGAATAAAGCGAGTAATTTAAGAAAGTCGAATTGTCAGGGTATAATCCACGTAAAATTTTTGGGGCTTCCGATGAAGTGAACGATGCAGGAGCATCAATTTTTGTACTTCGCACCAAATCGTGGTAGATTTCTATGCCCGAATTGGCTGTCCACTTGTCCGAAAATTTAGAATAAACATTGGTAGTGAGGCTTTTAGTATAAACTTTATCGGATTCGCGAATCACTCTCATCGCTCCGTTTTTTTGACTATTTCTACCTTCATAAGTAGCTTGTAGTGAGCCAATTATCGAAATTCCGTTGAAAAACTTCGACTCGTTTTCTTGCGTAAATTTCAGATATGACAAATTTCTACGTTGCGGCTGAAATTCGTTGATAGCAAAGTTTTCTAAAACAACTTTATGATATACAGGCACATCCTGAGCCTCGAAATATTGATGAGCCAAAGTCAAAATACCGTTTCCTACTTTAACCTTTGCTTTCAGATTTGCCATTTGCTCGTCATAGCCCGACGGCGACTGTTGGCCAGTAAGTTTTCCGCCTACTAAATTGCCAAAGTTTCGGTAGCCAAAACTTCCCGAAATAGCCAATTTCTCACCGCCATAATTAATTTCACCACGAGCGGTTTGTTCCATTCCTTGCGTGGCGAGTCTTCCCAATAGGTTGATATTCAGTCCTTTGCCAAATGTTGGTTCGGTCGTAAAAACCTGAATCGTTCCGCCCACGGCATCAGAGCCGTACTGCACTGAGCCTCCGCCTTTCAAGACTTCGATTTTTTCAATCGAAAATGGGTCAATCGTATTCAAATATTGGTTTGGCCCGTAGCGAAAAGTGCTATTATTAAGCCTGATGCCATCAACCAAAAGTAATGTCTGATTGCCTGTAAGTCCACGAACATAAGGTGAACCTCCGCCGTGATTGGTTTTCTGAACAAACACACCATTAACGCCAAAAAGAGCTTCTGGCGTAGTGCGTGGGGCATTGCTTTCGAGGTTTTTTTTATTTAAAACCGTAATCGAATTAGGGGTTTGAAATGCTTGATTTTTCGAGCGGTTTGCTGTAACAACGATTTCATTCAGTAAAGTTGTTTTGATAACCGTACTGTCTGGGGTATTTAGAGATATTAGCAATAAAGTCTTGAAAATCATTTGACTGAATTATTTTACATTTGAAATAATTGAAATATACAGAAAAACATAAAATTTTCTTAATCTTTATCGTTTTTGATAACTCGCAGAAATGCACTTCTTCGTGGAGCGGGTAATTGGGCTAATTCACCTTTAATTCCTTTCCATAAAATCTCGTTGAAAAGATTATCATCGTTACTATCAACTTCGGCAAAATCTAAACCTTCCGAACGCTTCGCCGATGGCGTGTAGGCAATGTTTATTTCACTCAAATTTATAGAAGGTATAACCAATTGATATGGCATGAAATCAGGTTTTGAAGTAAAACTACGAAACATTGGCGTAGCGGCGGCATCGTATTGCGTCATTGGGGGTAAACCCAAAATTAGCTCCATTGTTCGTAACATTCCTGAAGTTGAATACATTGTGTGGTCAACGAATTTGCGTTTAGTAAAAGGACTAATTACGAGGGCATTTGAACGGTGAGCATCAACGTGATCAGGCCCATTTTGAGCATCATCTTCTACAATAAATACTGCTGATTCATTCCAAATAGGGCTTTTGCTTAAATGTTCCACAAACATTCCGACAGCCAAATCATTATCGGCAACACAAGCAAAAGGTGTTGGTCTGCCTACTGCCATTCCTTGGGTATGGTCAGCTCCAAGCCTAATTGAGTTGAAAGCTGGTACTGCTTTGACAACAACTAAAGAATCGAAATCTCGCTTCCATTGATTGACACGAGTGGTATCTTTTACTTTTTGGTTATAATAACCTGTGAAATACGAACAAACATGGTCTTTATCTAAGGCGGGAATATTACCTTTTTTGTCATCGGCAAAAACACCATAGGTGCGGTAACTTACGCCTTTACGTTTGCAAAAATCCCAGATGAAACCATCTTTGTCATTAGCAATTTCACGTCGTCCCATACCTTCTGTTACGCCCCCTCTTCTGCCGTAGCCTGTTGGCCAAGTTTTTTCCAAATAATCGTTGGCGTGAGCTCCCAAAGACCAATTATGACCATCGGCACTTACTTCGGCATCAACGTAAAAATTATCTAATAATACATATTCTCGTGCCAATTTATGTTGATTAGGCGTATATTTTTCTCCAAATAGGCAAAGGGTAGAATCGCCATTTCCTTCTTTCATATCACCAAAAACTTGGTCGTAAGTACGGTTTTCTTTCAGAATATAAAATACGTGTTTAATAGGTGAAGCATCACCAACTTTCATTGGGATAGGGTTGTTTGCTTCGCCATTAGTGATAAGTTCTTTATCTTTTTTGTAAGGTGTATTTTCATATACTTTTTTAGAATAAATTTCTAATTCACTTGCGTTGGGCGTATCAATAATACTAAGTGTTCCCTTCATCAAGTTACCAATATATTGCCCACGAGTATCTTCTCCTAAATGAGATTCTGATCGTATTTCTCGCTTAATAGGCTGTGGGCCTTGTGGATTAGCAAATGAGGTAAATCCTTTTCCATTGGCTACAAAAATTTGCTTGCCAACCACTCTTACATTGGTCGGATACCAGCCTACAGGAATAAATCCCTTTGAAAAACTATTTCCTTTGGCACTTACATCAAAAACCGCTAAACAATTATTATCAGCATTGGCAATGTAAAGTGTTTTTTCGTCTTTTGATAAAGCAACTCCATTTGTAACTGAACCAACAAGCGAGTTGGGGTACAGACCCGCATCTAAAACTTCGATTACTTTTTGTGCCTTAGTATCAATTACCGAAACACTATTATCGCCTGCGTTTGCAACGTATAAATATTGTCCGTTTTTGGTCAAAATCAGTTCATTAGGGTTGTAAGAAACTGGAATTGTGCTAAGAATTTTTCGGGTTTTGGTGTCGAATAATGCAATTTTGCGTCCGCCCCAAAGAGATATATAAAGAATTTTTTTATCGGGAGAAAGCATGCAAGTGTAGCCTTCGTGACCTAAATTTTGCTCGTGAACAATTACCTTAGTTTTCAAATCTAAGATATAAAACGAGTTGTTTTCTTTGGTGACGACATATAATAATTGACGGTCGTCATCAATTTCGATTCCTACTGGTGATATTTTATTGGGCCATTTTTTGCCCAGAATCAAGCTATCATTCAGCACAAGTTTATTTTTGATGATTGCATATTTCAAAATCCAGTTGTCATTTCCGCCCGAAGCATAGAGGTTTTTCTCATCCCGACTAAATTTTAGTCCATAGAATGATTTTGGGATTTCGATATTATCTAATATTTTCTCAGTTTTTGTATCAATCAACTGAATCGTTTGTTTGCCTTGCCCATTGTTTGTTACCGCCATTAGTTTCTGTGAAGAAGAAACGGCGATATTTAGAGGCAAATCACCCACTTCTAATGACCGCCCCGCAGGAGTTAAAGACCAACCATTGGGCAACATCACTCGGCGACTTTCGAGCTGAGCGTTTAAGTTTTGTCCAAAAGTTGCCAAAGAAGACAATAAAATGATAAGGTTGAATATTTGTTTCATTTTAAACAATTTTTAAATGTATAACGCTGACAAGTTACCAAGAACTTGCCAGCGTCTGAAAGGATTTCATATAATCTTTTATTTTTCCCACCAAACTTTGGTATCGCTATTATCACCACCGATGGAGGTTGCGGCATTAGCCAATCCTTCGGGGTTTAGCGACTGTAAATAAGTCGGATACGGTACACGGCTCGGAAATTTGTTTGCAACAGGAATACCCATGCCACGTGGTAAAATCGGATAGCCAGTTCTACGTTTTTCAAACCATGATTGATAATCGACAAAGAAGTAAGCGTAGTATTTTTGCAACATAATTTGCTCTAATTGCTTGTCTGCACTTAGGGTTTCGTCATACGCAATGCTTTTTTGGGTTAAAAATGTAGCTGGTATGGTTGCACCCCACTGAATCATTGAAGCCGCAATTCCTGCATCATAATGATTTTTTGGCGTTTTTCCAGTTGTATAGCCTTTCAGAGCAAGTTCGGCTTTAATAAATTCCACTTCGGCGTAAGGCATCATTACACCTAATTGTGGAAGTGTTTTGAGGGCATCGGTATAGCTCGAATTTTGACCGACTACATATTCTAAAGTTGTTGGATAACCACTTTGAATGCCTCTGAAAGTTGAAACTCCCGCAACCATCACTGGAATTGCCCAAATAGCACGGCGTGGGTCAGAACTGGTATTCATTTGATTCAAGAAAAATTCGGTAAAATAGGTGCCTTCACGCCAATCCAGCGTGCGGGCATTGTAGTAAGGGTTGAAATAAGGAAATGTGCCAGGATAACGAAAAATGGCATCATCGGCATTGGCTGTAAAAGTTGGGTATTTTACGGCATCAGCCAAAATTGCTGATATTTGCTCTTTTACATTAATTTCACCCTCTTTTTTCGAGATTCTTAGCAATAATCTCAATCGAAGTGAATTTGTAAATTTTTTCCAACGTTGAATTCCGACATTTTTACCACTTGTCAAAACGCTTGTATTATAGACTAAATCACCACCATAGGTCAAAATTTTAGTATCATCAAAAAGACCATTTGCTGTTTCTAAATCTTTAAAAATCTGCGTGTAAATGTCCTTTTGTTTGTCGAAAGAAGGTTTAAAGTTGCCCTCTGTTGCTTTGATTGCTTGCGAATAAGGCACATCGCCATACAAATCTGTTAAAATAGAATACGCCCAACATTTATAAACCAATGCAATTGCCTTATAATTATTTTCTTTCAAACGGTCGGCGATTGTATAAATATCTTCGGCATCGGTGAGGTTTTGATAAAAACTACTCCAAACACCCGCCCCAGGATTTACCGTATATCGGTGCAAGCCTAAGCCACTCGTACTGGAACGGGGTGCATCAACTTGCATCAATTCGTGCGTAAATCCACGAGCTGCCGAAACAGAACTGTTGATGATTCGGTACTGCATTTGTCCTAAAATTACTCCAGGATTTACTTTTTCTGGGCGATTTGGGTCAATATTGATTTCTTCAAAGTTTTTAGTACATGAGGTTATGCAAGACAACAGGACTAAAACGGTAATGATATATTTAGATTTTTTTTTCATTTTCGAGGTTCTTTTTTATTAAAACTTAAAGGTCAAATTTGCTCCCATGCTACGTGCTGACGGAAACTGAGCGAGTTCTACACCGGGTGTTAATGTTCCATTATTAAGATTACCTCCTTCGGGGTCAAAACCTGGAAATTTGGTAAAATTGAACAAATCACGTCCAAACAAAGCAACGCTTGTTTGACGAATACCAACTTTACTGAGCAAACTTTGTGGTAAATTAAATTCAAAACGAACTTCTCTTATTTTCAAAAATGACGCATCAAAAATATTTACTTCCGCATTGCTGATTTGATAGTAGTTGTCGTAATAAGCACTTGCTGCTACTTTAACGGTATTTGGTTTAAATGCACCATCAGCCTGTGAAACTACACCATCACCTATTAATCCACCATCTCTTCCTGGCAGTGTTACTTTTGTTTTGCCAAGTGTATTATTTTTATGGTTGGTTTGAGAATACATACTTCCACCCATTTGACCATCTAATAATACGCTTAGTTTGAGCCCTTTATAGGTAAATTCGTTTGATAAACTTCCCTTCCAATTGGCAAAAGCATTACCCCATTTCTTTACAGTTGGGTCAAGTTGTGCTGGCAATCCGTTTGTGCCATAAATGATTTGACCATCGGGAGAACGTTGGAAACCACGACCATACATATCGCCCATTAGTCCACCTACACGGGCTTCAATTGTGACATTGCTAGCATGACTGTAAATTGTTTGGTTAGTAATTCCTTCTGCCAATTCACGCACATAACTACGATTACGTGACCAAATTGCAGTCGAATTCCACTTAAAATTAGTGTTATTAACGATTTTTCCATTCAATTTGACTTCAACGCCTTTGCTATTAATCAAACCTGCATTGATAAGGGCATTTGAAAAACCAGAAGTTGGGTCAAGCGGCACGGCTAAAATTTGATTACGGCTATTATTATTGTAGTAAGCCAAATCTAAACCTAAACGGTTTTTGAATAAACGCAAATCTAAACCAAACTCGTAGCTTGATGTAATTTCGGGTTTGAGATTGGCATTAAATAATGTCGAAGGATTGGTGAAACTATTACCATAAATTCGGTCATAATAACGAGTAGTTTGGTAGGGACGAGTATCGTTTCCAACTTGAGCCCATGAAGCACGCACTTTAGCAAACGAAACCGATTGTGGCATTTTGAATAACTCGTTCAATAAAAAACTTGAGCTAACAGAGGGATAGAAAAACGAATTGTTAGCAAATGGCAAGGTACTCGACCAATCGTTTCTTCCAGTCAAGTCCAAGAAAATCTTTTCATCGAAGGCAAATTGAGTTGTAGCATAAACACTATTGATTGCTTTACGAGTTTTGAGTGGGTCGGCTACGGCTTGGTCTAAACTATTTGAAATTTGATAGATTCCAGGCTGTGCCAATTGGTCAGCATACAATCCCGCAAAGTCGTAGGTTTGTTTCATGGCATTTCCTCCCACCGAAGCTCTTACGCTAATTTTATCGCTAAAATTATCTTTGTAGTTTAATAAAACATCGGTATTTGATTCGTAACTAAAAACATTTTGTTCTCTAAACATTCCTCTTGGATATTTTGTCATACTGAATGGGCGTTGCTGCGAACGATATTCAAACGACATATCTACACCCGTTCTGAGCATCAAATCAAGTTTATCAGAAATCTGGTAATTGGCAGAAATATTTCCGATGAGTCCATGCTTATTCATTTTATTCAGCATTTCGTACATATCCAAAAATGGATTATCAGGACCGGGATTAAACGGATTTCGTTGTTGAACACCCTCTAAACCAGGCTGCCAATAAGGTTTGTACCACTCTGGATTTACATTGGGTGCTGGGCCAATTATAACAAAATACATCAAAGATTGATTATTATAACCAGCCGCAGGAAGATTATTGCTCCTTTTGTTAGTATAATTTGCTTTACCCGTGATTTTTAATTTAGATGATAATTGTTGATTGACCGACAAAGCAGCATTGATGCGTTCAAAGCCAGTATTCGGTATAATCCATTCGTTTTTTAGGTGCGTAAACGAAAATCTTGCCGAACCCTTCTCCGTTCCACCTTCGAGTGAAAGACTATTTGAGAAAGTTTTTCCTGTTTGAAAATACCCTGAAATATAGTTTTCGTAAGGAACCCACGGTGTACGCTCAGTTGCTTTACCATCTGCCGCATCGGGGTTATATTGAAAGTAGGTTTGACCATTAAATTTTGGCCCCCACGCACGCCCAGCCGCAGCCGTTGTACCTGTATTGATGCCATCGACACTATTTAGGTATGAATAATAAGTATCAGTGCGACCTTCGCCATATTCAAACTGATAATCGGGGTAACGATTTATTTGCTCAATATTAAAGTTAGTATTGAATGTTACGCCAATTCCTCGGTCTTTTCTTGCTCCTGTTTTTGTTGTAATAACCAACGCACCACCTGCCGCACGACTGCCGTAAAGTGCGGTTGCTCCTGGACCTTTTAATACCGTAACGCTTTCAATATCATCAGGGTTTAAGTCTGAAACTGTTGAGCCATAATCAACTGGACTATCAGCCGAAAGATGAGAAGTATTGCCTGTTCCAGTAATTTTACTGCTAATTGGCACACCGTCAACAACGATTAGTGCTTGGTTATTTTCCAAATTGAGCGAAGACTCGCCTCTCAACGTAATCCGTGACGAACCCATCGGACCACCGCCAACACCTTGAATATTCAAACCAGCTACTTTGCCCGAAAGTGAATTTACCCAGTTGTTAGATTTAGCATCAATTACGGCGTTAGCGTTTATAGTTTGTGCCGCAAATCCGAGTGATTTTTCATCCCGTTTAATACCCAAAGCCGTAACAATTACCTCATTTAGGGTTTTGGCATCTTCTTGTAAAATTATATCAATCTTACTGCGATTTCCCACCACTATTTCTTGGGCAACAAAGCCAATTGAAGAAATTACAAGAATAGTTTTCTCGGCATTTATACTGATTTTGTAAAAACCTTTGGCATCAGTAACCGTACCTGCGTTTGTTCCTTTAACTTGGATGTTTACTCCAGGTATAGTCTCGCCTGACACCGCCGAAACAGTACCAGTAATAATGTTGCTTTGTGCTGTTAAATGTTGTATAAAGAATAATACAATTAGAAAGGTCTGTAAGACCTTGAGTAGATTTTTTAGCATACTTTTGGGTGATTTTTTTGTAAGTTTTTTAAAAACCAAGATATTCTTGAATCAATTATTAAGAATATCTTGTACTAATATTACGAACAACAAAGGTATTTTTAATGTATAAAGCAGATGTTAAGCAAAAATGAAATTACTATTATTTTTCTGTAACAGAAACCATAATGAATAACAAAACCTTAACAAACAATTGGATTAAAATATGGTTGAATGAATTAGATTATTGCACTTCACCAAATTTGACTATATGGCTAATACCTACTAAATTGTTGTAGAAATGGCTTTTGTGGAAGGTATGTTTTGTCATTCTTCCCTAAGCCTTTCCATTCTTCCCAATATATTGACAAACCTCCCAAAAGCTTGATAATCAGCCCTTTGTTTTGCTCTGAAATATAGTTTTGACTTACATTTGTATCATTCAAAAACTTAAATATTTTAAACAAATAAACAATTATCAAAATGAAAACGCTTGTAAAATCAATTATTCTCACTGCCATTTTAGGAATCATTTCAAATATTACTTTTGCCCAAAACAAATTTAGCGTAACGGTAACAGTAAAAGGAATTCAGAAACGAGAAGGCAAAATTTTAGCATCTATTTCTAACGATATGGAGAGTTTTCCGCAAAGTGGCGGAATAAAATCGGTTCTTGCCGAGGTATCAAAAGATGGTGAAATTACTTTGAAATTTGAAGGTTTGTTAGAAGGGAAATACGCTATTGTGCTGTATCAAGATTTGAACGATAACAAAACTTTAGACATGAATGGACAAATGCCCGCCGAGCCTTTTGGTTTTTCAAATGTAACCATGATGATGGGACCTCCAAATTTTCAGCAATGTGCCTTCGATTTGAAAGAAAATATGGCAATGGATGTTAATTTGTTTATTTTCTAAATGACAAACAACCATTTTGCTTAGACTGGCATCTTCACCTAAAAGATGTCAGTCTTTTTTGGTTTTTAAATTTTAATTTACCACAGAAAAATCCAATGAAAAAAATCCTCCTGCTACTGGTAGTCAGCCAACTGAGTTTTGGGCAGTCCAAAATTAGTAATTTTATGAACGAACGACGAAACAAAAAAGAAAATCGCTGGGCAAACGAACACGTTTATCGAACTTCTGCCCTGGCTTTGACCTCACAAAGTTTTCAACAACAAGTGTTTTCACAAAATCAATTTTCGGGGCTTGGTCTTGCTTATTTTAGTAGTAATTTGGTGGATAGACCAAAAATTCAGAAAGGATTTGAAAATTATATTGGCATAACTCCTTTCTTGAAAGCTGCCCAAAGCACCTCTACCAGTTATTCTGTCAATGCCATGTTTGGTTATTTTTACCTCAAAAAAATGAATGAAAGTTTAGCTATTGGTGGGCAACTAAATGCCCTAATTGGCGGACGCCTCAATGGAAATTATGATAACAATTCAGTTTCTGCCGAGGCCATAATTGAGTTAGCTCCCAAATTACATTATGCTAGAACGTTTCGATTTTTGAAGAAAAATTTAGAGTTAAATTATACATTATCAGCTTCGGTTTTAGGTTTTGGTTTTTGGACACCAACTTACACCGCCAATTTTACTCAAAATGGAATAGGTTTACTTTCGCCCAAAAACTATAACCATTTCAATAGTAGAATAATGCTGAAACTGCCTGATGGTAAGCGTTTTATAAATTTTAGCCCAACGATTGGTTACGGTTGGAATGCCTATGTTTTGCAAGCCAATAGTGAACAAAAAATTATCAATGCCACACATTCTATATACTTGATTGCACACATACAAAAACTAAAATAATCATGAAAAAATACCTGCCATTACTCCTTGTTTTATTGATGTCTTGCGAGCAAGCATTCATGAAACCCACCCCAGCCACTACGCCAAAAGCAGTTTTTGAGCAAGTTTGGTCGTTTGCCAATGAAAAGTACGCCTTTTTTGAATTTAAAAATGTTGATTGGGACAAGGCCTACAAAACTTACAGTACCAAAGTAAACGATTCGATGAGCGAAGAAGCACTCTTTAAGGTTTGCTACGATTTGCTTTATGAGTTGAAAGACGAACATGTAAATTTGATTACGAAATTCAATATTTCGCACAATCCAGAGGTGTTTTTTGATTATCCAGAAAATTATTTTAGTGATATTCTTGCCCGAAATTATTTCAATGGTCGCCAACAACGCATTGACCAAACATTTAGTCTATTCGATTTTGGTGATGTTATTTATATCAGATATTCGTCATTTAGTGATAACATAAGCGACTATGCAATGGACTATATTATTGACAAAACGAAAGATAAAAAAGGTCTTATTATTGATGTAAGAAATAATGGCGGAGGCGATATTGGTAATATTGATGCATTATGCTCACGTCTGATTAAGGAAAAAACTTCAATGGGCATCGAACGCCATAAATCGGGTGCAGGAAAAAATGATTTTACCGATGAAAAAGTAAACGTTGGTGTAATAGCCGATGCAAAAAAATACCTTAACAAACCCCTTGTAATTCTCACAAGTAGAGGTTCTTATAGTGCTACTAATCGTTTTGCAGCTTATATGAAAGGCTTGCCAAATGTAACACTCGTGGGCGATGTAACGGGCGGAGGCGGTGGTTTGCCAACGGCAACCGAACTAAGTAATGGGTGGATTTTGAGAGTTTCGGGTTCGCAATTTATAGACCGAAGAGGTGAAAATATTGAAAATGGTGTGAAACCAGATGTGAAAATTGACATTCTCAAAATCGATATTGACAAAGGTAAAGATACGATTTTAGAAAAAGGTTTGAGTTTAATAAGAAAGTAAATTGTTATTCATCCCAAAAGTTTGACAAACTCCCCGTGGGTTTGTCAAACTCCCCAACTATTTGCCCATGATTTTCTGATATCATACATTTGTGTCATTCAAAACGCAAAAAAATTAAATAGAAAGTATGGAAACGCTCATTTACAAATCTTCAATCGCAGTTCATGTATTATGTGGCATCTTATCGTTGGCGGCTGGTTTGGTTGCCATGATTGCCAATAAAGGTGGCAAAATTCATAACGGTGCGGGCTTGGTATTTTATTGGTCTATGTTTATGATATTTGTTACGACATCTATCTTCTTTATTCTTTATCCAACCAATTTAAAGTATCAATTTTTCTTGGGAATTGGTATTGTAAGTTTTTACCCAAACTGGTCAGGAAAACGAATGTTGAGCATGAAAAAAGGGTTAATGCCAACAATGATTGATAAAATTGGAGCGTGGTTAGTTGGAATATCAGGTATTTGTATGTTGGCTTATGGAGCTTATTTAACTCAAAATCCACCTAAAAGTTTTGGAGGCTTGAATATTTTATTTTTTGTTTTCGGAATGGTGAGTTTGGCAAATGCTTATGGCGATTTGAAAGTTTATTTAGGATTCGTAAAAGCCGAAAAAATGCACTGGTTTTTTGCTCACGCTGGCAAAATGATGGGTGCATATTCGGCGGCAATCACTGCTTTTTTTGTAAATATTGTACCAAGATTTTTTCCCGAAAACACACCTTTCTTTATATTTATCGTCATGTGGACAGCTCCTGGAGTAATCATCGGAATTTTGTCGGCAAGAATTATCAAAAAATACCAAGTAAAGTTCAAAGTTGAGCCAAAACCAAGCATCTTTTCAAGAATTAAACTAAGTTTTAATAAAAAAGAACTTGCTTGAGTTTAAACCCAATCAACTTCGCAATAATCAGATTGTCCACCAATAGAATCTATCGTAATTTTGACAAAGATTCGAGATTTGAGAATTTCGTAGTTTTAAAAAAATCTCATATTCAGAATCTCATATCTCAAATCCGATAAAAATATGGAAAGCATTGACAATCAAGGAATTATAGATTATCGTCGCATCGAAAAAGCGATTCTATTTATCGAAGAAAACTTTCAAACACAGCCAAGTCTTAAAGAAATTGCTGACTATGTGGCACTTTCAGAGTTTCATTTCAATCGTCTTTTTAGTAAATGGGCAGGCACCAGTCCACAGCGTTTCATGCGATTTTTGACTAAAGAATTTGCCAAAGAAAAACTCGTAGAAAGTAGTAATCTTTTAGAAGCAACTTTTGAGTCAGGCTTGTCAAGTTCGAGTCGTTTACACGACTTATTTGTGACATACGAAGCCATGACTCCTGCCGAATTCAAATCAAAAGGAGCGGGTTTAACTATTCATTATGGAATTCATGAAACACCATTTGGTGACTGCCTCATTGCTATTACCGAGCGAGGAATTACTGATTTTCGCTTTATTGAAAATGAAGGTAAAGATTTGATAATCAAAGAATTACAACAAGATTTTGACAAAGCTAAACTCATTTTTGACAATAATTTTACAAAGCCATTTATCGAACAAATTTTTTATGAAACACATAATTCTAATAAACCACTCACACTTTTGATGAGAGGAACCAATTTTCAAATAAAAGTTTGGGAAGCATTATTGAAAATTCCGTTTGGGCAAATGGTCAGTTACGAAACCATTGCTAATGCCATCGGGCAGCCCACAGCACAGCGAGCGGTAGGCACCGCCATTGGTAGTAATCGTTTGGGTTATATAATTCCGTGCCATCGGGTTTTGCAGAAAGTGGGTGGAATAGGGGGCTATCGTTGGGGAGTTACTCGTAAAAAAGCAATTCTGGGCTGGGAAATGGGTCACTTGTAGTACAATTTTAAACTTGTCCTATACCCATTTGGAATAGGAGTTGCGTTCAACATTGTGCTACTCCAGCAAACTCAAAATATCTGCTTTTGAGAGTGATTTAACAAAGTTTTCTTCGATGGTTATTAGGTTGTCGAATAGTTTTCGTTTGTTTCGTTGTAAAGCCAAAATCTTCTCTTCGACCGAATTTCGGGTAATAAATTTATAAGTAAAAACCGTATTTTGCTGTCCTATTCGGTGAGCTCGGTCAATGGCTTGTGCCTCAATGGCAGGATTCCACCACGGGTCGAGCAAAAATACATATTCGGCAGCAGTAAGGTTGAGCCCCAAACCACCAGCTTTCAATGAAATCAAAAATATTTTTACAGAATCATCATTTTGAAAACGCTCAACTTGCTCTTGACGATTGCTTGTTGAGCCATCTAAATAACAATAATCTACTTTGTTTTCGTCCAAATGTTTTCTAAAAATGCTTAAATGTTTCACGAATTGGCTAAAAATTAGCACTTTATGCCCTTCTTCTACAATCGTTTCGAGTTTTTGTAGAACCTCTTCGTTTTTGCCCGAATCACCCACATAATTTTCATCAATCATTAATGGGTGATTTGCTAACTGCCTCAATTTGGTCAATCCTTGCAAAACTGTCATTTGAGATTTGCCAAAACCTTTCTCTTCGATTTGCTCCAAAATGATATTTCGGTAATACGATTTTGCCTCTTCGTAGCATTTTTCTTGCTCTTCGGTCATGTCGCAATAATGAATACTTTCAACTTTGGGAGGCAGCTCAGTTGCTACTTGCGATTTATTCCGACGCATCATAAAAGGCTTAATCAGGCTATACAAACGCTTGGTTTTTTCTACATCTTGGTGCTTTTCGATAGGAATTTGGTACTCATTTCTGAAAAAACTTTGCGTACCCAGCAAGCCAGGGTTGATAAAAGTTAGCTGTGTCCACAAGTCCATTGTGCTGTTTTCGAGTGGTGTACCAGTCAAAATCAAGCGATTGGCAGAATTTAGCTGCATAACAGCTTTTGAAATATGTGAAGTAGGGTTTTTTATAGATTGCGATTCGTCCAAAATAACATAATTGAAACGATAATTTTTGATAAAATCAATATCTATTCGCAAGATTCCGTAGGATGTCAAAATCAAATCATAGCTATCAAATTGTTGGGTGTTTTTTTCTCGATTTGTTCCAGTATAAACAAAAGTTTTAAGGTTAGGTGTAAATTTTTCAATTTCTTTCAGCCAATTGTAAATCAAGGAAGTTGGCATCACCAGAAGAGTCGGATTTTCGGCTATTTTTAGTTCTTTTTGCGATTGCAAAAAAGCCAGTGCTTGAATGGTTTTTCCCAAACCCATATCGTCGGCAAGGCAACCTCCTAATTTGTATTCTGCCAAGAATCTAAGCCAATCGTAACCTGCTTTTTGGTAGGGTCGAAGATTTGCTAATAGCCCTTTTGGTGTTTCATATTGCTCAATTTTATCAAAATTTCGTAATCTTTCGAGTTTTTTTGTCATTACTGAATAAGCCAAACCTTCATCGGTCAAATCTTGTACTAAAACAAGATGATGCTTCTTCAAAATAAACTCATCATTGTCCAATTTATCAACGTAACTAAACAACTCCGAATAACGGGTAAACCATTCTTCGGGAATAACGGCTACTTGTCCATTGGGCAAAATAAACTCACGTTTATTTGCAATAATTAGGCTGCGAAGTCTCAAAAATGGAATCTCAAATTCACCAAAAAGTACCTTTGCTTGAATATCAAACCAGTCGTTTTTTTCTTCAATTCTGACCTCAATTTCAGAATAACCCAAAAAATATTGTTTCTGGTTTTGGCTATTTTCGAGTTGTTTTACTTCAAAATTATTTTGTTCTAAAGTTTGTGCATTACGTTGCAACCATGAAAATGCCTGCTGTTTTATAAGCGAACTTCGCCCTTGTCGAATATCCAAACCCAAATCTTTTAGTAAATTTACTTGAGTTTTTTCGTAGCGTAAATCACGCTTTACTTTATGAAAAACCCATGAATCGCCTTGTTTTTCAACATTTACATAGGCTTCTGCCGAAAAGCTATCAAATCGAAAATTATTGTTTCCATATTGAAACGATAAATCAAAAACTATTTTGTTTTCTTCGTCATTTTCTTCTTCCTCCGTTTGGTCGAAAATTGAAGCCACAACTTTCTTATTATTGATTATTTCTGAAATTGTCAGGACTGGTTTTGACTCGTGTCGTTCAAATTTTATTTCAAAACCTTGAGCAAAAACATCAAATTGAGCAACTAAAGGGGCAATAAATTTTTGGAAGTAAGTATCTTCAATATTGCGAGGAATAATGATGTGATTTTTACTTAGAAAAGGCTTTAGTTTTTTGCCATCAACTTGTTTTTCAAAATGATAAAGTTTGTCGTCAATGAGTAACCAAGCAGGTTCGTCGCATAAAATTCGAGCATTTTTAAATTGAAATTGCACTCGTTCTCCGCCACATTTAATAGTCGGGAAATAGTGTGTGTTTTCTTCATTTCTGATAAAATTAAAGTAGGCTTTTGCTCCTTCTTGAATAGTATTGATGGCTTTCCATGTTGGGTCGCCGTCGTTGCTCATAATATAAGATTTCTTTGAAAGTAATCTTTCTAAAATATCAGAGCGATGCTTTTCCATGTAGCCATTAATAGTTTCTTTTAGCAATTTATCACCTTTTTCGGCGTCGAAAACTTTCAAGAAAAAATCAAGTGGGGGTTGTTTTTTGGTATTAAATTTCTTTGCAACGATTTCTTGCTGAATGGCTTCGGTGAGTTTTACTAATTCATAATCGGCGGCATCGAGTCGCTCTGAAAATTCGTGGATATTTTTGGAAGAAACACTTTGATTTTGGAGCGTAAGCTCTCCTTTACTATTCAATTGCACTACATAAGCCTCAAACAAAAATCCCAAATATTCATGCTCAAAAAGTGAATAAATAATCTGAAATGGTTGCAGTGTTGAAACTTTCATATTTACAAAATAAGATGCCCTTCCACGCGGGATTTTTGGTGAAACTTTTCTAATCTGCGTCATTAATCAATATTTATCTTAATCCAAACTACAAAATGACTATGATTAGTTTGTAAATCAAAAAAAAGGCTTTAAAAAGAAGCATTAAAAAATAAATTTATGTTTTTATTTAAAACCGAACTACGAATATAGAAAAATCAAAGAAGGCAACCAAATGGAAGGAGCATTTTTTATTTAATGGGTTATATTTTGTCAAACCCAATAATGATAAAAGCCTCGAAACTTCGAGGCTTTTATAACTATAAAAAACTATTTCAAAACTCAATTCCAAATCTGACAACCATTCTTCGGTAATTTCTGACTTCGTTCGATTCGTACCAAAAAGGGTCGTTAGTGCGTTCTTGCTTATACTCGGCCCGTTGGTAGCGATAACCAAAATTTATTAACCAAGCCGAGCCATTTCTCATTGGAAGTTTATAACCAATCGTGGGACTAACGATTATACCACCCGAAGTTTTGTAGCCAGTATTATCTTCATTGAGCAAAGTATTGGCATAACCTACATCGAGGCTGCCGAGCAGAATACTTCCCCCTTGCTTTTTTTGAATCAAGTTTCTACGAATTCCTGCTGAAATAGGCATTAGTACCGTTGAGCCGTAGGCATCGACACCAAGTGTTAAACCTAAGGCAGTTTTTTTATCAAGATAAATGCCATTGAATGTCTGCAAAGCAAAATTTACTCGATTTTGAATTTGGTATTGCACATCAACAGGTTGCGGATAATAACCTCTGTAATAATAACCATAAGATTCGTACTTGTTACGACCGAATAAAACACCAAATTCGGTCATATTAACGAATGGATGTTTTTGAAAAAAGCCTTGTTTAGCTTCTTGAGCTATTGTTGGGAAAAAGTTTAAAATCCCCAGCACGAATATTATTTGTATTTTTTTCATGATATTTTGTGGGGTTTAAATTTCTTTTTTTACAGGAATTACACTCAATAACTTCAAATTCTTAGGGTTTGAAGCATCGTATTGGTACAAACCGTCTTTTCCAACCATCAATAAATGTTTTCCTTCGAGCGTAATTATATCATAAGCGTCTATTTTTTCAATATGTTGTTGAAGCATGATGTTGGTCGCAGAAGTAGCATCGAAAGATTTTAGTCCATATTTTCCTTCGCAAATGAAAAGATTTGGGAAATCAATGCCTAAACCAGCAGGATTTTTCATATCATAGCTTTTAATCAATCTCGGTGATGAAAGATTGGCAACATTTACTACATCAAGGCGATTGGGAGCAGTGCCGCACCAACCCGAACGAAGAGTAACGTAGGCAATATCGTTATGTACTATTACGGGATCACAAGCACGGGCGTGCTGAAAAATAGATAAACGCTCTGGTTTTTCAGGGTTTTTATTATCGTAGATGTACATTCCTGTATTTGAACCAATAAACAATTTGTCTTTGTAAGGAAAAATAGTTTCAATGCCCCAACCGAGATTGATTTTTAATTGCTGAGTTGGTTTATTAAGTATTTTTATGTTGAAAAGTAGCAAATCAGACTGTGAAACGGTATAAAGATAATCTTCATAGATTGTAAATCTTGCCATTGAACCACCAGCCCCAGTTGCAGTTGCTCCACTATTGCTTCCAGAACTTGCTGATGGAGAAGTGCCACTTTTAAAAGCTACATCCTCGGCATAATAAATAGGATTTATACCATTTTGTCCACAATTAGTACGAATTGTTTCGGTAACAGTTTTTATTTCATAATCTGTAACTGTCTGATTCTGAGCATTGTAATACCAAGAAATGCCATCGGTCAGTCCATTCATAAAAACATTTTTCACTCGACCCGTTTCTTTAATTGCTTTCGGATTTGAAATATCAAAAGCTACAATATCGATGTAATTATCGGCATATAATGTGTTTTCTTTCACTGCCATATCGATTACGCCTGGAATTTTCAAGAATACAATGCTTTGAGGTTTTTCGGGGTTACTGTTATCAAAAACATGAATGCCTTTTTTTACTTCATTGATAAACAAATAATTATCTTTTACATAGATTTTTCCAGGATTGACCAAATCTTTCGGGGCTTCTGTAGTAATGCCCGAGCGGATTTGCTCAAGACTCAAAGTTACGGGTACAGTAGTGCGATAGGTGCGAGTAGTTTCGCACTTGTCGGTACATGATAAGTTGGTAAATGCCAAGCATGCACCAAGTATGAATAGAAATTGTTTTTTCATAATTGTAGAAGATAAAGGTCTATTTTACTCTTATTTTGGTCAGTTTTAGAGGGATTCCCAAAAGAGATGCTGAAATGACCGATTCTTTCACTTCGCCACTAAATACTATTTTTAGGTCTGTTTTAAGCTTTAATTGAGCAGGAAGGTTTCCAACCACATACCTTTCGGAAGGGTTGGCAGCACATGAAAGAGGGTCAAAATTATCACCATTTCCTTCAACAACTATTACAGTCAAATTATTGCCAGCATCCATCAAAAAACCGTTTTGGTTTTTAATCGTCTTGGTAGTTTTCAAGTTATCATAGTCGCTTACCGCTACAACTTCTATATTTTCTTTTTGGCAAGCCACGAAAAAAAGAATAGAACACAAAATGAATATTTTTTTCATAAGATTAGGGTTTTTGAATTCGATATAGGTGATTCAAGATTTTTCTCAAATCTCATATCTCGAATCTAACGTTTTCATAGATTTACAATTTTTCCTGCAAAAAGTATTGTATTTGATTGTTTTTCACTAATAATAAATAAAAATGGGCGATTACAAATTACTTCTGGATAGGAAGGAGCAGACGTTACTATAATTCCAATAGTTGTTACGGCTGCTGCTTCTGTGCCTTTCTCATCAACTGCAACAAAGGTATTTTGCTTTACGAAACCTACTTTTATTTTACCCGCTGGAGGGGCAATTTTTGAAAGATCTGCCGCCTCGCTAAACATCGTTGGCATTCCCATATTGCTCAATACATTATTCAGATTTGTTTCATATTCCAGCGTAAATTTAGGTAAACCAACAATTACTTTTTGTTCTTGTAGAGCGGCATTGAGGTTTTTCCATTCAGTACCCGACAAAGCATTAACCAAAGACCCTACATTTGTTTTTTCATTGGGCAATAAAATTGTCATGGCATAGTTTCCGCTTCCATAAGCAAGTTCAATTGCTTGATAATCAGTGCGTTTGGCATATTTGACTGGCTCAAGCATATTCATCATTTTTACAGTTTTTGAGCTTGTTGTTCCCACAAAACTGGCATCTTGTGTATTTTCTGTTTTGAAAGGAATTTTCCAATCACCTTTAAAATAAAGTGCATTCATCAAAAACATCACGTGAGCAGGCTCAATTTTATCAAGCACTTTTTTGATTTTACCATTAGTATTATCGCTCGCCCAAGTGTTGATTTTGCCAACCGTTGCTACATTATTAAAATCTTCTGCCGAAGCCGTTGCATTGAAAGAAGTTTTGAGTACATCTAAAAAAGATTTCTCGACAGTAAAGCTATTTCTGTACCAAATCGAATTTGCAATCGTGTTAGTTACTTTTGGGTCGGATTTGGGCAAATTATCAATCAAATCTTTGTAGATACCGTTGGTCGTTGTCAAGTCTGACGAAACACGCAAGCCTGTCTGAATCTCTTCTTTGGTTTTTCCTTCAGCTCCATTAAGTAACATTCCCAAAGCGATATGAAGACTTAGTGGCGACACGAGATAATTTTTATCAGCTTTTTCTTCAGCATTGTGTTTTTTCAAGAAATCGAAAGCAAACTCACTTGTTTGGTTCGAAAAAGTAGCAGGAATAGCCTGTAATTGTTTGTTTGGTGTCACCGAATTGCTGTGATTACAGCTGGCTACCATAAAAAAACAAGCAGCAGCCAATGATAAATTTTTTATTTTTTTCATTTGTTTGGATTGGTTTATTTATTTTCTTTCAAAATACATGGCTTCTTTAACAGGGTTCGACAAATAAAAAATGAGGGTATTTTTGTCTTTAAAATCATATTGCTCAATATTTCTGAGTCGCTCATAATAAACCATTTCAAATTGATTGGCTTCGGTAGTACCTGCAATTTTGGTACTTCCAAGAGCAGATAATATTATCGTTTTTTTATTTTCATTTGTCTCAAAAGAAGCAAAATAAAAGTTTACTGATGAACGACCATTGAGTGTATATTTTCCTTCTTCATCTTTGATTTCAAGTGTCACATCGTATGCAGGAACTTTTCCATTGGCATAACTTTTAAATTTCCATTGACCCAACAAACTTGACTCACTCAATGCACTCAAGTTTGCATCGGCAGTTTCGATAGTTTTTTGTGAACATGAAATTATTAGTAAAGTGCTGATTATCAGCGAAATAGTTAGCTTTGCCATTTAGTTTTTCCGTTTAAAAGTTTCAGTAAAGCCATCGTAATTATTATTGGCTAATATTAATTCTTCAGATGTTTGACTCAAAATGGCAGACATTGTTCCATCATCAAACTTGATAAAATCAATGAGTTCGGTTTTGTAAATAGACTTTGCTTTAATGATTTCAAACTTTCCCGATTTTTGGGTAATATTGTTTTTTGAGTTTAAATATTTTGAATCATAAGTAAAGGTCAGATTTCGCTCATAGCCTTCAGAAACTGGCGTAAAAGTTTTTCCAGCAATGCCACCCGTTGACATCACCCATTGCCAATTACCTGCGAGCGAATTATTGGATATAGCTTCTTTTTTGCAAGAAAACACAAAAAATGTGCTGATAAGCAGTAAGGAAATTAACTTTTTCATTTTTTGTAAGAATGTAGATTTTATAATTATTACCAAGCAACTGCCGTCTATTGTCTTTGTAGAGTAGATTAAAAACTCAGTTTGTCGGGGAGAAGAAATAAATGAATTCAACTCATTTCTTCTCCCTCGACGAAACAAAATGTTTCTGTCTGAGTAAATTACCCTTTTCATCAATAAAGATTCGTGTTTTGTCTAATTGGTTGGAATGAGGAGCAAAAAAGTCTATATTTATGCAAAAATTAACAAACTCTATGAACATAAAATTTGCTCTAATCACTTTACTGTCAGTCTCTTACTTAACAAATGCCCAAGACCGAATTTCGGGTAAAACATGGGCAGGTCGCTCCGAAGTCATTGCCCAAAACGGTATGGTTTGTACTTCGCACCCCCTTTCTACGCAAGCCGCCATTGAAATTTTGCGAGCAGGTGGCAGTGCAGTTGATGCCGCCATTGCCGCCAATGCCATGGAAGGAATGGTCGAACCGCACGTAAACGGTATAGGCGGTGATATTTTTGCCATCGTTTGGGATGCCAAAACTCAAAAACTTTACGGACTAAACGGTTCTGGTCGTTCTCCTTACACATTGACACTCGAAGAATTTAAAAAACGTGGTTTAACGCATATTCCTGCAACTGGTCCTTTGCCTATCAGCGTGCCTGGTTGTGTGGACGGTTGGTTTGAGTTGCACAAAAAATTTGGTAAGTTGCCAATGGAAAAAATCCTTTCGCACGCTATTAGTTATGGTCGAAACGGTTTTCCTGTACATGACGAATTGGCGGTGAGTTTGCAGAATGTTCCACGTTTATATGGTAAGTTTCCAAATATCAAAGAACATTATTATCCAAATGGAGAAGTACCGAAAAAAGGTGATGTTTTCAAGAATCCTAATTTAGCAAATACTTTAGAAAAAATAGCGAAAGGTGGACGTGATGCTTTTTATAAAGGTGAAATTGCCCAAACAATTGATGCGTTTATGAAGAAAAATGGCGGATTTTTGAGTGCAAAAGACCTTGCCGATCATACTTCAACATGGATTGAGCCAGTTTCGACCAATTATCGTGGCTATGATGTTTGGGAGTTGCCACCAAATGGACAAGGAATTGCGGCTTTGCAGATGTTGAATATATTGGAAGCTTATGATTTCTCGAAAATTCCTTATGGCAGCACCGAACATGTGCATTTATTTACCGAAGCTAAAAAATTGGCTTTTGAAGACCGTGCAAAATTTTATGCCGACCCTGAGTTTGTTAAAATTCCAGTAAAATCATTAATCTCGAAAGAATACGCCAACGAAAGACGCAAACTTATCGACCCCAATAAAGCTGCCGCTCATTATGATGCAGGAAATCCTGCCTTGCGAGAAGGCGACACTATTTATTTGACTGTTGCCGATAAAGATGGAAATATGGTTTCGTTGATTCAGAGCAATTATCGAGGTTTTGGTTCGGGAATGATGCCCGATGGTTTAGGCTTTATTTTTCAAGACCGTGGTGAATTATATAATTTGAAGGAAGGCGAAAACAATACTTATGCTCCGCATAAACGCCCGTTTCAGACCATTATTCCTGCATTTGTAACCAAAGATGGTAAGCCATTTATGAGTTTTGGTGTAATGGGCGGAGCTTTTCAGCCGATGGGTCATGTGCAAATTATCATGGATGTTGTTGATTTTGGCATGAATTTGCAAGAAGCAGGCGACGCACCAAGACTCAACCACGACGGTTCGTCAGAGCCAACGGGCGAGCCGATGGAAGGCGTAGGCATGATTACGATGGAGTCGGGCATACCTTACGAAACCATTAGAGGTTTGATGCAAAAAGGGCATAAAGTTGGTTATACTTTGGGGCAATATGGTGGTTATCAAGCTATTCGTTACGACCCAATCAGAAAAATATATTTCGGAGCATCAGAATCTCGGAAGGATGGTCAGGCGGCTGGGTTTTGAGAATTTAGAATTATATAATGGAAAACGAAGTTTTTAAGCAAATTTCAATTCGAGGAAGGTTTGCGTATGGTCTTTGCTTTTTAGAATTTCTGTTGAAACATTTCAATACTAAAAATACATTATTAGAAGATATTGTAAATGAATTTTGGTATTTTACAAATTTAGAGAAAGTGGGAGAAATGGAGGGCTTTTTTTATACAAGAGACCCTGTTTGTGTAATTGTAGATTTTCCAGAGATAAAATTAAATCCACAAAAGATGATATAATTTGGCTATGAAAGAATCATGTTTTCTGAACTTAAATAACTTTTTGAGCTAGATTCAACTTTGCCAGAAGATATATTAACGATATTACATAAACTATCTTTAATTGCTAATCCCAATATCAGCAGGATGTGGACAATATAGTATTTTAACTTATGAACCAACATTAGAGATTTTTGAATTGATGAAGAAATATTTGGACGAGGGCGTTCCAAGCTCCTGAACTTTTTTATTTTCTTCTTTTACAGAAAATGGAGGTTGGGGAAACAAATTTGAAAGAGTTTTAGCCTATTCTTGATTAGTGAACTTATTTATAAAAAAACACTTCAAACAAACAATATGAAAAAACAACTAACCCTAATTGCCTTATTATCAATCACTTGCTTCGCAGGGTTTTCTCAAAAAAAGAAGAAAGTCTCTGCTGAAGCCGCCCCTGTAATCGTTGCAGATGCCGTTTCGCCAACACCAGCCGCCGAAAGAATGTCGGGCTATGAGCAACGCAAAAAACTTCAAGAAGCATCACTCGTAAAAAATCTGAAATTCAGAAATGTTGGCCCAACCATTATGAGTGGACGAATTGTAGATATTGATGCAAACCCCGAAAATCCAACGGAATTTTATGCCGCTTACGCTTCGGGTGGACTTTGGCACACAGTCAATAACGGTCAATCTTTCTCACCAATTTTCGATAATGAGGCAGTTATGACAATCGGCGATATTGCCGTTGATTGGAAAACTCGTACGATTTGGATTGGTACGGGCGAAAATAATTCAAGTCGTTCGTCTTATTCGGGCGTGGGAATGTATAAATCAAGCAATAATGGCAAAACTTGGGAGTATCTTGGCTTGCCAGAGTCGCAGCATATTGGTCGCATTGCTTTGCACCCAACCAACCCAAATATTGCTTGGGTAGCGGTTTTGGGACATTTGTATTCACCAAACAAAGAGCGTGGTATGTACAAAACCACCGACGGTGGCAAAACTTGGAAACAAACCCTTTACACCAACGAAAACACAGGTGCGATTGATGTAAGAATCGACCCAAGCAATGCCAATACACTTTACGCTACCATGTGGTACAAAGAGCGTACTGCGTGGAATTTTGTAGAAGGTGGAAAAGAATCAGGTATTTATAAAAGCACCGATGCTGGCGAAACTTGGAAATTGATTTCGGGCGAAGGTAGTGGTTTCCCAACTGGAGCTGGAAATGGGCGTATCGGTTTGGCGGTTTATCCAAAAAATCCGAATATTATTTATGCCATCATTGATAATCAAGCCAATAGACCTAAAAAAGATGAAAAAGAAGATTTAAGCCGACTTACAACCAAGAAAATGAAGACCATCAGCAAAGATGAGTTCTTGGCTTTGAGCGATGCAACTATTAATGAATATTTAGATGGACAAGGTTTTCCAGAGAAATTCACTGCCAAAACATTCAAAGAAGACCTAAAAGTAGATAAAATCAAGGTGCAGGATATTTACGAATATACCTATAACGGCAATAATGATTTGTTCGACACACAGGTTAGTGGTGCAGAAGTTTACCGAAGCGAAGATGCTGGTGCAACTTGGAAACGCACGCACGCTGATTATTTA
This sequence comes from Emticicia sp., assembly GCF_043780375.1. Taxonomy (GTDB): domain Bacteria; phylum Bacteroidota; class Bacteroidia; order Cytophagales; family Spirosomataceae; genus Emticicia. The sequence goes on from NZ_JAYWCU010000004.1 coordinate 24,752, forward strand.
GACAATATTTATTTCACTTACGGTTATTATTTCGGACAAATTTGGGTTGACCCAAGCGATGATAAGAAAATCGTTATCGTTGGTGTGCCAATCGTTCGTTCGGAAGATGGTGGTAAAAGTTTTAAAAGCATTGAACGAGAAAATGTTCATTCTGACCACCACGCTTTGTGGTTTGATCCAAAAAATCCGAAACATTATATCAACGGAAATGATGGCGGAATAAACATTACTTACGACGATGGCAAAACATGGTTTAAGGCAAATTCAATTCCTGTTGGGCAATTATACCACGTTTCGGTTGACATGGCGAAACCTTATAATGTTTACGGCGGCTTGCAAGACAACGGCGTTTGGTTTGGTTCGTCCACTAATTCGTTTGATTATAATTATGGTATTTTTGAAAATGGAGACGGCTATAAATTCTTGCTCGGTGGCGATGGAATGCAAGTACAAGTAGATTGGCGTGATAATAATATAGTTTACGCAGGTTTTCAGTTTGGCAATTATTTCAGAATCAATAAAACTACCAATGAAAGAAAAAGATTAGAAATTCCACGAGAACTGGGCGAAGCACCTTTCCGCTTCAACTGGGAATCTCCGCTTACGATTTCTCGTCATAACCAAGACATTATTTATTTTGGCTCGAATAAATTTCATAGAAGTTTCGACAAAGGCGATACCTTCAAAACTCTTTCGGGCGATTTGACTCGTGGTAAAAAAGAAGGCGATGTGCCTTTCGGGACTTTGACGACAATCGAAGAATCGCCAAGTAGATTTGGCTTGATTTATACTGGCTCTGACGATGGACTGATTTATGTTTCAAAAGATGGTGGTTATACTTTCACCAAAATAATGGACAAACCAAATCTTTGGATAAGTGGCATTTCGGTTTCGGCTCATGCAGAAGCTACGGTTTATGCTTCGTTGAATGCCTATCGTGGCGACCATTTTAAGCCTTATCTTTTTGTGTCGAATGATTATGGTCAAACTTGGCAGACTATTGGTTCAGACCTTCCTGCCGAACCAATCAATGTTGTGAAAGAAGACCCTAAAAATGCCAATATTATTTATGTTGGAACGGACAACGGACTATATATTTCGATGGATAAAGGTAAAACCTTCATGCGTGGCAATGGCGATGGAATGCCAAGTGTTTCAATTCATGATTTGGTGATTCATCCACGTGAAAATGAATTGGTTGTTGGTACACATGGTCGCTCAATTTATATTGCCGATGTGAAATCTTTGCAAACATTAAGTAACGAAGTTTTGGCTAAAAATATTTACGTAACCGACTTACCAACAATTACTTATAATGCTTCTTGGGGCAGAATGTTTGATAAGTATGCCGAAGCTGAAGAACGAAAATATAATATTTCGTACTACGCTAAAACATCAGGAAAAGTAACAATTAAAATTCAGACTGATAAAGGCTTAGTTTTAAAAATCATCACCGATGATGCCGAAGCAGGTTTGAATAACGTAAACTTCGACCAAGCAATTGATGCCACAGCCAAAAGTGAATACGAAAAATATTTGAATGACAGCAAGAAAAAAGAAGAAAAAGACATAAAATTAGAGCCAGCCGATGATAAGAAAATGTATTTCCGTGCGGGGAAATATAAAGTTATCGTAGAGCTTAATGGTGAAAAAGTAGAAAAAGACCTTGAAATCAAAGCCGCTGAGCGTCGTTCTCGCCGAGCAATGAGTCCAAAACCAACAGCATCGCCTTCTGAATTTGAAGAATGGTATGAGGAAATGGGTTTTGAAGAAACGAAGAAGTAAAAGATTTTCAACACAATTTGAAAAATTGTTCAGTGAAAAGTAGTCGTAGTTGAAGAAATATTTCTTCAACTGTAAATAGATTTCGAAAAGCCTTTTGTATTACCAATACAAAAGGCTTTTTTTGCTTATTATTACTAAATATTATCTAAATAAATTAAATTTACCTTTCTATTCTACAAAAAACATCTAATCATGAGAATTCAATTTCAAAAACTCGCAAGTATTTTTAGCTTTATTTTTATCATAAGTAGCTCTTCAATGGCTCAATTGGCACCAATCAAAAGCATAGAAGGCCGATGGGACATAACCATAACAAAAGGAGATAAATTCTTGCCGTCATGGCTTGAAGTCAATCATTCGGGTGTAAAATTTCTAAATGGTCATTTTGTGTCCGAATCAGGTAGTGCCCGACCTATTTCTCGCATTTATTTCGTAGATAATAAAATTACATTTTCTATTCCACCACAATGGGATAATGTCGAAAAAGATTTGGTATTGGAAGGAGTTTTAAAAGACGATAAATTAAGCGGAACGATAAATACACCCAAAGGAGAAGTTTTGAATTGGGTTGGCGTGAGAGCTCCTAAATTAAACAATACTAAAAATCCTGTTTGGGGAACTCCAATCAAGCTTTTCAATGGTAAAAACCTTGACGGATGGCAAGCAATTGGTGCTGAAAATCAATGGATTGCAGAAAATGGCATCTTAAAGAGTCCAAAATCAGGAGCAAACCTTCGTACCGTTCGTACTTTCAATGATTTCAAATTACATCTTGAATTCCGATATCCGCAAGGTAGCAATAGCGGTGTTTATTTGCGAGGCAGATACGAAGTGCAGGTTACTGATAGTAAAGGAAGAGAGCCTTTGAAAGATCAATTGGGTGCTGTTTATGGTTTTATTGCTCCATTAGAAATGCCAGCCAAAAGTGCAGGAGAATGGCAAAGTTTTGACATTACTTTGGTGGGAAGAGTCGTAACGGTTGTTTTAAATGGTAAGACAATTATCTATAAAAACGAAATTCCAGGAATTACAGGCGGTGCTTTAGATAGTAATGAAGGCGAAGCTGGGCCGATTTTCTTTCAAGGAGATCATGGAGCCATTGAATACCGAAATATCACTATTACGCCATCAAAATAAATCTTGAAATTAGTTTCTCAGAGGATTCTTTACCCCATAATTATTGTTATTCGTAAATGGGGCGAAGAATCCTCTATTTTTATGAAAATACCAGTAAATATCATCACAGGCTTTTTGGGTGTTGGCAAAACTACCGCTATCAAACATATTTTGACAAGTAAACCAGCCAATGAACGCTGGGCAATTATTATCAACGAATTTGGTGCTGTTTCGATTGACCACACAGCCATTGAAGAACAAGATGGTTTGACAATCAAAGAAGTGGCGGGCGGTTGTATTTGTTGTACGGCAAATGTACCAATGCAAGTAACGCTCACGTCGATTCTACGTTATCAAAAACCCGACCGAATTTTGATTGAACCAACGGGTATGGGGCATCCCGCAAGTATTTTAGATTTGCTACAAAGTAAATATTTAAAGGATATTCTTGAAATTCGGGCAACTATTTGCTTGGTTGACCCACGTCGGTGGGCCGATGCCAATGTTCGTTCGCACGAAACATTTCAAGACCAAATTAATTTGGCTGATGTGCTGATTGCCAATAAATCTGATTTAGTAGGAGAGGAGCTTGCCGAGAAGTTTAGACTTTGGGCAAGCTCATTATATCCACCGAAACTTTTGGTAGAATCAATTTCCAATGGCAAAATAAATATTGATTGGTTAGACATTGAGCCTTTTCAAGGCAGAAAAGCACAATTTCCGCAAGCTCATGCCCACGAGCATCATCACCACGAAGAAAAAACGCTGGAAATTATTGAAATTGGGAAACCGATTAAAAAATTAAGCAAAGGCTTAGGAATGTATAGTTGTGGTTGGATTTTTTCGCCCGAAGAAGTTTTCAATCTTCCAAAACTTCGTCAGTTTTTTAGTTCATTGCAAGGTGTTGATAGAGCCAAGGGAGTTTTCCGAACTGGTAAAGACTGGGTATTAATAAATGCCGTTGATGGGGAGTTTTCGGTGGAATACATTGCTTATCGTAGAGATAGCCGAATTGAACTTATTGCTAATTATGATTTAGATTGGTTGGTTTTTGAAGTGAAATTAATGGTGTGTTTGGTTGAAATGCCTGAGATTGCTTAGTTTTCAATTTTTTATAATGTATAGTTCTGAAAAAAGCCCCACAAACTTTGCGAGGCTTTTCAAAAAAACAAAGACTTTAACTATTAACTGTTCAATACTTTCCGTTCAAATCCCAGCTATAATTCAAATATGAAATAGTAGCATCTTTATTTGCCTGTACTTTTGAATATTTATTGACCCAGTCAAGAACGGTCATTTTTCCTTTAAAATCGCCACCGTACCACTTGAAAAGATTAGATAATTTAGCTTCTTTTTCTGTAACTTTATTTTTGTATGCATCATTCAAAAAATCTGTTCCTTGGTCATCCAATTGTTTATCTAATTTCGATGCAATGTACGCCTCATTACGCAAAGGTGGGCAAGACTTCGCTGCACAAACCAAAGCAAAGTGAATACGTGGCTCACTAAAATCTTTACGAATAATACCGTGTTCGATATTATTCAAATCCATTTTTTTGCCACCGATATTAATAAATTTTACATCCCACGGGGTATTTACAAATGGAATTTTTACCTTGCTACCAATGTCTTTGATACTTGTAATTTTGTTTTTAGTATTATCCAAAATCAACTGTACCGTAAAAGCATTGTAGGCATTTATCCAGTAAGCCAATTTTTCATCTTTGCTCCATTTGTCGCCTGGAGCGTTGTTTTCTACCAAGTCAAGGTATTTTTTCAATTCTGTCTGGTCTTTTTTGAAACCTGCGTAATCAACAAAGCCTTTGTTGTCAACATATTTTTTGAGAAGACCATTCCAAATTTCATGACTAATTGGCTCAGCCGTTGATGTTGGAGCATTGACAGCAAAGCAACTACTAACCGTAATTAAAATTATACTTAATAAGCTTGTGATTTTCATGTTTTTTATGATTTTATGTTTTATAAGTTGTGCAACAATTAGTTACTACTTATAAAGATACGTTAGAATTTCATAAAAAGTTTGTTATTAACAAATAAATTGCATATTGCTACACCCTCAAAAAGAGTTTTTTGCGATAGAGAAACAACAAAAACAACCATTTAACAAAAATAGCACAAGCTACAATTGCTAACTCGTAGTAATTTTCACTAAAAAGTTGCCCAAACCAACGGAAAAGCCCTTCAGCTGTGTAATACCAATCAATAAATTTGACAGATAGATAAATTAAGATAGAATTCATGCCAATAACAGTGAAGAAAAACGCCCAACGTTTATATTCCATTACATCAATAACGAAATAGAAAATTGCCAAAAGAATAATGCTACATCCACCTGCATAAAGCATAAAAGAGCTTGTCCAAAGGTTTTTGTTTATCGGGAAAAACATATCCCACGTTCCACCAATAATTAAACAAATAATACCAAATATGGCAAGAAAAGCGGCTTTTTGAGTGGGGGTTTTATCTGTATTGTTTTTCAAGAAATTCCCAGCAAAAATCCCTAAAAGTCCTGTACAAATAGCAGGAATTGTTGAGAACAAACCTTCGGGGTCGTGAATAATTAAATGTAAACGTCCTGGAAGAACAGTTCGGTCGAACCAAGAAGCAAAATTTCCTGCCATTGTCAAATCGCCAGCTGCAAAACCAGGTGCAGCACTAAATTTCATTAGTAACCAATAACCAATCAAAATGCCGCCAAACCACACATATTGCCAGCGTTGGCTTGCATAAAGATAAATAATGCAGGCAAACATATATGCTAAACCGATTCGCCCCAATACACTTGGGAAACGGATGTGAGAAAGTTCTTTAAATTGTAGGCCATTATTATAAATAATTCCCAAAAGCACTAAAATAAATCCTCTTTTGATAATTCGGAGCATAATTTTTTGATTTTCAACGCCTTTATCAACTTCTCTACCAACCGAATAAGGTGTAGAAACGCCTGAAATGAATAAGAAAAGCGGAAAAATTAGGTCATAAAATCGAAAACCATTCCAAACCACATGAGAGAGTTGAGCTGCCATCCAAATAGCTGCGGGATGCTTGCTTGCCTTCATAAGTTCATGCACAAAATCTTCGCCTCCCATAATCCAAAACATATCAAAGCCACGGAGGGCATCAAGCGAATAAAGCCTTTGTGCAGGGGTTGAGTTACTCATTTTTTAGGGTAAGATTAGATTTGTTAGGGTAATATTTCAAAGATAGAGAAATTACATTTTTTTTCATACAAGTTTTTATTTGTTTTACATTTTGTAAGAAAAACAATTCTAAAAAATATGAATTTTAAATTTAGATTAGCACATTTTGATGATGTGGCAGCGATACGTCAGCTTTCCGAAAAAACATTTCGTGATACATATTCGGAACATAATACTCCTGAAAATATGGAGCAACATGTAGAAAAAAACTTTGCACTTCAACAAATCGAAAAAGAATTAAAACAAATTGATAGTCAGTATATTATCATTGATTTGAATGGCGAGATAATTGCTTTTTCAAAGCTCGTAAAAAATCGTTCAACCAAAGGTTTAGAAGAAAAAAATGTAGTTGAAATTGAACGTTTTTATATTGATAAATCTTTGCAAGGGCAGCAACTCGGTAGAAAACTAATGGATTTTTGTATCGAATGGTCAATTGAAAATAATTTTGAAATAATTTGGCTGGGCGTTTGGGAAAACAATGCGAATGCCATTAAATTTTACCAAAAAATGGGTTTTGAGTTTTTGGGCAAACACAGCTTTGTGTTAGGAACGGAAGTACAGACAGATTTTACAATGAAACGAAATTTGAAATGACTTTAAAAACTCAAAAAGTTACGCTTACCGAACTCGAAACATTAGCTGCCGTAGCTACTCGTGCTTATTTCGACCACTACAAACATTTATGGCATGACGAAGGAACTTGGTATGCTCATAAATGCTTCAATATAAAGCAATTAGAAGAAGAAGTTTCGGATGAAAGGAATCTTTTTTTCTTAGCAATATTTGATGAAAAACCTGTCGGGTTTCTGAAACTTCGCCCCGAAAACCAATTAGCCGAACAAGAGGGAAATGGCTTTGAAGTAGAACGAATTTACCTTGCTAAAGAAGTAACAGGCAAAGGTGTAGGGCGAAAATTGATGGAGTTTTCAATCGAAATGGCTCGCAAGCAACACAAAGATTATATATGGCTTAAGGCAATGGATAGTAGCCAAAGTGCTATTCGATTTTATAAAAGTTTAGGTTTTGAAATATGCGGTACTTTTCAATTAGATTTTGTACAAATGAAAACCGAATATTTGGGAATGGTGTCGATGAAAAAAAACTTACGAGGTACGAATTACGATTTACGAATGTAACTCGTTGATAGTTAATTCATTAAGGCTTAGCAAATGAATAAATATTCGTAAATCGTACCTCATAATTCAAAATTACGCCAACAAAGCCTTTACCATCATCGAAATCGCCTTTCCATCGGCAAGTCCAGCCAATTCTTTTGAGGCAATACCCATTACTTTACCCATGTCCGATGGAGCGGACGCACCTACACGAGCAATCATTTCCTGTATTTTTGCTTTCAAATCTTCTTCAGAGAGTTGTTTTGGTAGAAATTCTTCAATCACCAACAATTCAGCTAATTCTTTATCCAAAAGGTCTGGGCGATTTTGTTGGCGATAAATATCTGCCGAATCTTTTCTTTGTTTAGCTGCTTTGGCAAGCAATTTCATTTCTTCATCCGAAGTCAATTCGCCCGTTTTTCCTTCTTTGGTTTCTTCCAACAAAATGAATTTTTTGATGTCTCGCAAAGCCATTAATCTTGCTTGTTCTCGAGCAAGCATGGCTGCTTTAATTTGAGCATCAATTTGTATTTTTAACGACATAATTTTTATTTATTTACTTGTTTATTGTACTATTATAAGCGTGTTTGCAACATTTTTATGATTTCATAATCACCTATTTTCACAACAATCGAATTGAGTTAATCGTTTCGGAAACCTTGGGAGAATTTAGCAAAATTAGATGTCAATTTTATTTTGGTAAAAATAGGGAACTCATTTTGGCTTCAAATTAGTTATTTCAGTACCAAAACGATGCTAAAGTAATTGCCGACAATAATTTGGTAAAAGTAAGCGAAAATAGCTATTATTACCAACAAAATAGACTTGTAAAGTGCGTAAATCATAAGTTGAAGGTCGCATAAGTTGATAAATTATCTCGAAGTCGTTGTTACTTGGTAAAAGTTTGATACTTACCAAACAGATTAAATAGCAGTATTATGACAAAATTATCGGTCAATATCAATAAAATAGCGACCTTACGCAACTCAAGAGGTGGCAATCAGCCTAATGTAGTTCAGGTTGCGATTGATTGTGAAAACTTCGGAGCTGAAGGAATTACGGTTCATCCTCGCCCCGATGAACGACATATACGTTACCGTGATGTATATGATTTAAAAGAAATAATCACGACCGAATTTAATATTGAAGGAAATCCGACTGAAAAAAAATTCATAGACTTGGTACTTGCCAACAAGCCTACACAAGTTACGCTCGTGCCCGATGCACTCAATGCCGTTACTTCGAATGCAGGCTGGGACACAATCAAGCACCGAAATTTGCTCAAAGATTTAGTTGCAACCTTCAAAAGTGTGGGTTGCAGGGTTTCTGTTTTTGTTGATCCTATCGAAAAAATGATTGAAGGGGCAGCCGAAACTGGCACTGACCGAATCGAACTTTATACTGAAAGCTACGCCCACAATTACTTCAAAAACAAGGCAGAAGCTATCAATGATTATATTCATGCTGCCAAAATTGCTCAAAATATGGGTCTTGGCGTAAATGCAGGACATGATTTGAGTTTAGATAATCTACGTTATTTCAAAGAAAACATTCCCAATCTTCTCGAAGTTTCTATCGGACACGCCCTTATTTGCGATGCACTTTATTTGGGTTTAGAAAATACAATTCAGCTATATTTGCGGGAGTTGGAGTGAATGGCTATTAGCGTTTAGCTCTTGGCTAAAAAAACTTTTTATACTTCTCGAAGTTTATTTTATTTAACAAAAAAAAGCTAATTGCTAACAGCTAAAAATAATGACAAAACCACTTTCTGTAGAGCAGTTTCTTGAAAAGGCTAAAACTCAGCCTATTATTGACGTTCGTTCGCCAGCCGAATTTGAGCGTGGACATATAGTAGGTGCGGTTAATATTCCCCTATTTGAAAACCATGAACGAGCGGAAGTTGGCACTCGCTATAAAAAGGTAGGAAAAGAATCTGCTTTTTTGTTGGGATTAGATATTGTTGGGTCAAAATTGTCAGGATTTGTCAAAAAAGCCAATAAAATTGCTCCAAACAGAGAAGTTTTGGTGCATTGTTGGCGTGGTGGGATGAGAAGCGGAAGTTTTGCAACATTGCTCGATTCGTCAGGAATGAAAGTTTCTATAATGATAGGGGGGTATAAGGCATATCGAAACTTTATTTTGGATGAATTTTGTAAACCATTGACTATCATTGTCTTAGGTGGAAAAACAGGCAGTGGAAAAACGGAAGTTTTGTACGAATTGGAAAAGCAAGGAGAACAAATCTTAGATTTAGAAGATTTGGCAAATCATAAAGGCTCATCGTTTGGAATGTTGGGACAAGCTCCGCAGCCAATGACTGAATATTTTGAAAATATGCTCTACGAAAAACTTTCTAAACTTGATACAAGCCGCCGCATTTGGATTGAAGATGAAAGTAAAAATGTAGGGTGTTGTAATATTCCAGAAGGACTTTGGCAACAAATGAGGGTTGCAAATGTAGTTTATATTGATGTTTCAAAAGAAATCAGAATTAGTCGCTTGATGAATGAATATGCTCAATTTTCGTTTGAAGAATTAAAATCCTCGACCGACCGAATTGCCAAGCGGCTTGGTGGACAACAACATAAAGAAGCCCTTGATGCTTTGGGAAAAGGCGATTTTTCGGTAGGAACCGATATAGCTCTCACGTACTACGACAAAGCCTATCTGCACGGGCTTTCACATAGAGAACCCTCGAAAATCAAATCTTTTGAAGTAAATGAAAATAATCCTGTTGCAACCGCAAAGCGATTAATTGATGAATTTTAACATATTTTAAGATTTTTTAACGCTCCATTAGCTATCACTTTGCTAAGTTTGTGCAACGTTTTGCTTAAAAAAACGTCATTTCAGAATATTTTCAATAAAATAACAAAAATTATGAGAGCTACTTTAAGTAAATGCCTGAAACTCAGTGTTTTGAGTCTTTTGGCAATTGTTCCTTTTATTTCTTTTTCTCAGGGGAAAAAAGATAAAATTCGCATTAGAATAGAGCAAGAAATCAACGGTAAAACCAAAGTTGATGAAAAAGTAATTGATGCTTCGGGTCTTTCTGATAATCAAAAAGAAAACATGATTCAAAAGTTTCAAGATTCGGTCATGGCACAAAATAAGGGTAAAGTACAAGGCATGAAAATTGAAGTTGAAAATGAATCGGATGTAAGAAAAGGGGAGAAAAAAAATGAGCGTAATTATAATTATAATAATAACAACGGCGATGAAGAAATTGTAATTAGAGAAAAACCACGTGTAAAAATTTATCGTCGAAATGGAAAAGAAGGCTTTGATAGTGAAGAGTTTTCACACGAATTGAATGAAAACATGGAAAGTTTGAGAGATAATCTAAAACAAATGGGCAAAGATTTGAAATTTGAATACCGTACAATTCCAGATGTTTTTCCTTTTGATGGTGGAGGTGCGGGAAGTAAAACTGTTCGTGGTGTAGAAGTTTTTCCGAATAACCCTAAAACCGAAATTTTGAATTTGAGATTTAACACTCAGCAAAAAGGTGATGTGAGCATAAAAGTGATGGATGTGAAAGGAAACGTAGTAGCAAAAGAAGAAATCAAAGATTTTTCAGGCGAATATGTAGGTCAAATCAACATCGGTAAACAGAAAGGTACTATTTTCGTAATGATTACACAAGGCGAAGATGGAACGGTGAAAAGAGTGGTTTTACCAGCGAATTGATTAGAATAGTTGCCAATGAAGTCCCTCTCCACAAGGAGAGGGACTTCAGTTGAGGTAAATTGCTCATCGACTGAGGCTATTTTTTTAATCTTCAAAGTTTGTCTCACGCTTTTGCATTTTAGCGGAAAATGCTTCTTGTAAATCACTTGATAGTAACATGGCAGCATTCCATGTTGCCATATAGTTGAGTCCGTCAGCTACCGAATGGTCACGAGTATGTAGCAAAATATGCTTTGTTCCACGAATCGACAAAGGTGATTTTGAGGCAATAGTTGCTGCGATTTTCATTACTTCTTCCAACATTTTTTCTTTACTTTCATAAGAACGATTAACGATTCCGATTTTCTCGGCTTCTTGTCCTTCTACATTTCTGCCCGTATAAGCCATTTCTCGCACTAACCCATCACCGATTAGCTTTGGCAAACGCTGCAAAGTTCCTAAATCTGCTACCATTCCCATATCAATTTCTTTGATAGTAAAATAGGCATCATCGGTGCAATAACGCATATCACAAGCACAAACCAAATCAATTCCGCCGCCAATACAACCGCCGTGAATGGCAACCAAAACTGGTTTTGAGCAATTTTCAATGGCATTGATAGGTGCTTGCAAGCGAAAAACATCTTTACGAACTCGCTCACGTCGGCGAGCATCGCAAGCAATATTTGTTTGCGAAACCGACATCAGCAAACTCAAATCAATTCCTGCACAGAAATGTTTGCTTTCGCCACCTTCCAAAATCACCACTCGCACTTCTGGATTTTCGTCAAGATATTCAAAAACTTCAGTAATTTCGTCCCAAGCGATTTGGTTCAAAGCATTAGCTTTTTCTGGGCGATTGATTGTTACATGAGCAATATGGTTTTCGATTGTTAGTTTTAGGGTTTGCATGATGGTTATTAATTTTTTGTACAAAAAAACGGTGAAGTCTTTCAAATGACTTCACCGTTAAAATTAAGAAATTTTACTGAAATTTTTTATTTCTTCTCCCCACTCGTCTGCGTACCAGCAGGTTTATTTTTCAATGCTTCTTGCATTGGGTTTGAACCACTGCCTCCACGGCCAAAACCTGCTTGTTTAAATGCTTGAAAACGAGTCGGTTGCTCTGGCTCTTTCGGAAAAGTATTGTCGGATGTATCAATATCAGGAATTTCGTGATAAGGATCAAGTTTGAATTTGGATACTTTTTTAGTTGTAACCAATGTTTTCTTAACCTCTTTGTCATTCAAACGCCAAATTTCTGCTGGAATACGCACATCTTTACTCGTGCCATCTTCAAATACCATTTTGATAATGATTGGCATTATCAAGCCACCTTTATTTTTCAGATTTACCACATAAAAGTTCTTGCCTTCTTCGATTAGTTTTTTATCATCTTCGCCCAAAGTTGCCAAATATTGCTCATATTTTTTCTTGTCGCCATCAGTTACAGCATATTTGTCATAGGTATTATAAAAATCCTTCATTGTTGGGTCAGCTTCCACAACGGTTTCTTTGATATCGGTTTTGTTCCTGATATTGCTCAAAGTTTGTGCTTTTTCTGCTGCATCAGCTTTGGCTGTTGCTTTTTGTTTGGTGGGATCTTGACTATCAATTCCGTACCATTCTACGTTGGCAATTGCTTGGTCGGCTGGCTCAACGCCGTAGAACCAACCTTTCCAGAACCAATCTAAATCAACGCCAGAAGCATCTTCCATTGTACGGAAAAAGTCGGCAGGTGTTGGTGATTTAAAAGCCCAACGACGAGCGTATTCTTTGAAAGCATAATCGAAAAGCTCACGTCCCATGACACTTTCACGCAAAATATTTAGTCCGGTAGCAGGTTTTGAGTAAGCATTTGGACCAAAAGTTCCGGGTAAAATATTGTCCGAACTACTCATAATGGAATTTTGCTTAGTTGCATCAATTTTCATATAGCCAACAATAGATTGAGGCTCTATACCGTTGGCAGGAAAGTTTCTGTCCCATTCTAAGCAAGATAAACTTTCTAAAAATGTATTCAAACCTTCATCCATCCACGACCATTGACGCTCGTCAGAATTGACTATCATCGGAAAAAAATTATGTCCAACTTCATGAATTACTACTGAAATCAAAAAGTTTTTTGTCCCTTCTGAATACGTTCCATCTGCCTCAGGTCTTGCACCATTGAAACTCATCATTGGATATTCCATACCTCCAACCGAGCCATGCACCGAATAGGCAACAGGGTAAGGGTAGGCTACCGAACGTTTTGAATAACTGGTCAAAGTGTGTGCCACTAAGCGAGTTGAATATTGCCCCCAAAGTGGATTTGCTTCTTTTGGATAAAGCGACATTGCCCAAACTTTTTTGCCTTCAACATCAACTTGCATGGCATCCCAGATAAATTTTCGAGAGGCTGCAAACGCAAAATCACGCACATTTTTGGCAACATAAATCCAAGTTTTCTTGCCTGTTGGCTTTCCCTTTTCGGCAGCTTCTGCTTCTTCTTGCGTAACAATCGCAATTGGATTTTTGGTGTTTTTTGCTTGTTCCCAACGCTTGATTTGCGTAGCTGTTAGCACATCTTTGGCATTTTGTAGTTCGCCAGTTGCACCAACAATCATATCATTAGGTACAGTTAATGCTAATTTATAATCACCAAAAACCAAAGTAAACTCACCTTGACCCAAAAATTGCTTGTGTTGCCATCCATTTACATCATCATAAACTGCCATGCGAGGAAACCATTGAGCAATTTCATATAATATGTTGCCGTCTTTCGGGAAAAGCTCAAAACCACTTCTTCCACCAACCGATTTTAGGTCAATGATATTAAATTTCCAATCTACTTGAAGCGTGAAAGTCATGCCTTTCGCCAAAGGTGTTGGCAAATCGACACGCATCATTGTTTCGTTGATGGTATATTTCAAGTCTTTTCCCAAAACATCTTTTACGGCCGAAATTTTATAACCATAATCTTTTTCATTTGCACCTGCCATTGTTCCAAGTGTATTAAAACTTGCTCCAGTAGTTGGGTTAAGTGCCGACTGACGAGAAGTGCTACTTGTTGAATTTTTAGCAAAAAGATTTTGGTCGAGTTGTAGCCACAAATACCTTAGTTCTTCGGGGGCATTGTTGGTATAAGTGATTTTTTCAGTTGCTGTAATTGATTGTTTTGAATCGTCTAACTCAGCTTTGATGTCATAATCGGCTTTTTGTTGCCAATAATCCTTTCCTGGACTCCCCGCCGCTGTGCGAAAAGTATTAGGAGTTGGCAAAGAAGTACCCATTTGCTCGAAACGAGTATTTGAATTATACTCGGTTGTAGCTGCTGGTCGTTGTGCAATAGCTAATAAAGCAAAATGGAGAATAAAAATGGTAAAAATAGACTGTTTTTTCATGTATTTGATGAAGTTTTGTTTATGCGAAGATAAGGAAAAATATTTATTGATTATCACATGGGTCGAGTCATTTGGAATAAGTTTAAAAACACCATTTTTCCATCATTAACTTAAACGCCACACCAGCCACAAAAGCCGAAAGTATGAGATTCCAAGAATGCTTCTTTACTTTGAAACCTTCTAATAGCAAGAAAGAAAGACCAATAGCCATACTAACAATAACCAATTGACCCAGTTCAAGACCAATATTGAAAGCCAATAATTGAGGAATAATATTTTGGTCTTTGCCCAATAAACTGCGTAAATAATTTGAAAACCCTAAACCATGAATTAAGCCAAAGCCCAAAGCCAAAAAATAGCGGGAAGGCGAAAATTGCTCAGGAAACAATATACTTTCGGTACTTCTATGAAAAAAATTAGAAAAACAAGTAATGATGATTGTTACAGGAATCAAAAATTCGATAAAGTTGGTGCTATAATCAATTATTTTTAGAGCCGCCAAAGCAAGCGTAACAGAATGCCCAATTGTGAATGCCGTAACCAAATATAAGATTTTCTGCCAGTCGGTTATTCGGTAAATCGCACATAAAGCTACTACAAAAAGTATGTGGTCGTACCCATTAAAATCGGTAATATGTTTATAACCAAGTTGGAGATAAATAAAAAATTCGTTCATAGTTTTTATAGATTCAATAGACGCTACTTCCTACAGATAGGTGTTGTAAATGCTTGATTATCAATATAATCAATTCTTATTTTTTGGATATTTGAAACAAAATTACAAGATTTGTGTAGGATAGCTTAAAAAAATTAAGATTAAATTATGAAATAATGGATATTAGAAAAAAAATAGGCTTTGCTTGGGGCTACTCATTTATTGCCTTGCTTCTGTTGGGGTATTATTATATTAGCCACAATTGGACATTTTTCGTGTTTTTTTACGCTTATTTACTCGTACCGATACTTGACGAATTGGTTAACCGAGATTCACAAAATGCCAGTGCCGTAGAATATGAAAAGCTCATTAAAGACCGCTATTTCGATGTTTTGGTCTATTCGCACGTTTATATTCAATATTTTATGTTGGCTTGGTGTTGTTACATACTCACCCATGATGCCCTCACTTGGTGGCAAGTTGTTGGTCTAATGCTCAGTCAAGGTGTTTATGCTTCAACTATTATCAATGTAGCTCATGAGTTGGGGCATCGGGTAAGCCCGATTGCACAGTTTCATTCTCGAATTGCTTTATTATCAGTGTGTTATATGTACTTTATTGTGGAACATAACCGTGGGCATCATGTGCATGTTGCTACGCCACTCGACCCAGCCACTGCCAAAAAAAACCAAACAATTTTTTCTTTTTGGAAACAAACTTTAGTGGGAGGCTTCGAGAGTGCTTGGAATATTGAGAAAAAATTACTTGAAAAGAAAGGGAAAACAATGTGGAATCTGCAAAATGAAATGATTTGGGCAGTAATTTTACCCCTTCTGCTTTGTGGAGTTTTGACCTTGATTTTTAGTAGAATATCAGGCAAATTTGAATGGATTGTGCCTTTGTTTTTTGTGGTTCAGAGTATAATCGCTATTCTTTCTTTAGAATGTGTCAATTATATCGAGCATTATGGCATTGTTCGCCGAGAAATTTCTGAGGGAAAGTACGAACGAGTCAATCCGCTTCACTCATGGAATGCCAATCATTTTTATAGTAATCTGATGCTTTTTCATCTTCAACGTCATTCCGACCATCATGCTTATGCCTCACGACCTTACCAAGTTTTACGTCATTTTGATGAAAGTCCGCAGTTGCCTTATGGTTATACAATGATGATACTGATTTCGCTTGTGCCGCCACTTTGGTTCAAAATAATGAACAAGCGACTAGAATACTGGCAAGCGAATAGTGTTGATGTGGACCAAATAATGAAGGTTGTTAGAGAGTTTGCGTAAGCCAAAAAAGCCTTCTTGAATCGTCAAGAAGGCTTTTTTAAATATCTTTTTGCAAAACTATACTTTCAAAGCATTTTGCAATTCTTCCATTGGAACCATCTCTTCCTTGAAAGAGTAAGCACCAGTTTTAGGCGATTTCACGGCTTTAATAACCTTTGCGAAACTTTTACCTGCCGTTTTATCACGAAGTGTAGCGACTACTTTCTTTGCCATTGTCTAATTAGATTTGAGATACGAGATTTGAGATACGATATAAAAATATGTTTTTTATCATTGCCTCAAATTTCAAAATTATTTAATTTCTTTGTGTAGGGTATGAACTTTCAAAAATGAATTGTATTTTTTCAATTCCATACGACCTGTTGTATTTTTACGGTTTTTAGTTGTTACGTAACGAGACATACCCGCTACACCGCTTGTTTTTTGTACAGTACACTCTAATATTACTTGTACACGATTGCCTTTCTTAGCCATTGTTTTGTATATTTATTATCTTCTTATTTCTTTTTCGGGTTGCAAAGGTACAAAATTGAAATTTGTTTTTCAAAAATCTTCTACTATTTTTTTGCTAATTTCCCGATTTATCTTCATGTAACACCAAACATGCTGTTTCGGTGGTTTTTGGCTCTAATTTGAAACCCATTTTCTGAATACTTTCTTGCACTTTCGATACTTCTTTCGGAAAATCAATTATCCAAACAACGCTTGTATTGGCACTATTACTCTCGTTTATGATAGGCATATCGACCAATTTGGTATCCCAAAGGAGTTTCAAAAAATCTTTTAAAGGCATATCTATTCCTGCACCGCTTGTGGTGATGGGCGAAATAGCATTATCGGTTATTAGAGCATAAACTTTTCGGGTGCGGGTTTCATTGGTAGATTTTACCGAAAAAATATCCTCCAAAAGCTTCATGCCAATTTCGCCCAAACGATGCTTCATAAGCTCAGGTACTCTAATGGTCATACTATATTGTTGCTTTTCGTCCAACAAATACTTTGTTTGTTCCGAAACCTCCAAACAAGCTCTATCATTCGAATTTGAAAGAGTAGTTTGATAAAGTATTTGGTACATCAGCGGCACAGTACAGTTGATAAACTCATACTCAAAATTAGATTTTTTATTGATTTGTGATTGAGTGCCTTCTTTGTACGGAGAGACCGCCACCTTATAAAAACTTTTATCTTCGGCCAGTGTCGTGGTCATAGCAGTTGCATTTTCGTTTTTAACAACAAATTCGGCTTTTGTTTTTACTGCCAAAATTGCCCCACTTTTCGCCAAATAAATCACATCTTCAGTTACTTCTTCGGGCGAAGTGATGGCTTTGATATAGCCTTGCGGGTCAATAATAATGGTATGGGGCATCAATTGATGATAGAATATTTGGTTAATTGATTTGTCTGTATCAAGTCCAATTGTTAAAAAAGTAGGGTGTTTTTTTAGAAAACTAACAACTTTCCAACGTTCTTCATCAGTAATATTGATAACTTCTAAATCTTTTTGAAATTTGGATTGTAAATTAGCCAAATGATCCATTGCGGGCAAACATGGGCCACAGAAGGTTGCCCAAAACTCTAAAATGACTACTTTTCCTCTATAATCGTTAATATTTTTTTTTACGATTCCTTCTTTCGTCAAAATATTTATATTGAAATTAGGCACTAAAGAGCCAATTTGAATCGATTCAGAAACCGCTCCTTCTTGAGCATAAATTTTACCTAAAGAAAGGTAAACAATGCTTAATATGGTTAAAATATTTTTCATTTTCTTTTCTACCCAATTTGAGAGTCTTGCAAAATTAACCTTTTATTTGGCGTAGTTGCAAGAATTTATTATTGGTTTTATGAACAAGCGTATCTTTTTTCAACAAATTTTATACAAACTCTTTTTGAAGTCCTTCTTACAATTATATATTAAAGCCTATGACATTTTGGCTAATCTAGTAAATCATTATAATCATAATGCGAATTACGGGTTAATACTTGCATTATTTTTATTTTTAGTATAACAAAAAAACTAAACTATCAGTTTTTCCATTAGAATTGAAGTAACATTAAAACAGAAGCGACTAATTTAGCATAGATATGTACTAATAATCCACTTTTTGACCTAACCTTGGATGCTATTTGAATCTTGGTTTTCTCTTGAATCCAATTAAAAAAGGACTCTATTGGTTGTCTAATTGTTGAAACTGCTGTTGAAAACAAATCATTAGCGGCTTTATCAAATTGGTTTAATGCTGCTGAAACACCTTTCATTTTTTTAATTGGAGTGAGTAATTCATTTTCATTTTGTTTCATTTTTAGTTTTAGGTTTTTATCACAATAGGCTTTATCTAAAAAGACAGCTTGCACATGGGTGACTTCTAAAACGGGTCGTAAAGTAGTTATATCAGGTGCGGAAGCAGGGGTAATTCCTATTTTGACAGGAAAAGGTAGTTGTGTTTTTCGATGCAAATTTAAAGCATGGATTTTTACACCAAAATAATGCAAATTTTTAGTTGCACAATAGCTTTTATCCGCTAAATCTGGGGCTACCCTTGCCCTCCTTTTGTGGGAACAGGTTATCACAGGCATTGAATCTCCTATTAAAATAGGTATTTTATCGGCAGAAAGTTCAAATTCTTCCATTGATAAAGATAGGAGTAATTGGAATGCTTCAACTAAGTTATTTAGTCGGACACTAAAATTTTTATAGCTGGGTAAAGCAGGAAACCATGAGTGCCAATAATCTATAATATGTTCATACATGGCTCTTTTAGTCGTTTTTTGTTCATACATTGTACAAAATAAATAGATAGTTAATAACTCCTCATCGGTTATTTGTCCAATATTACCGTTAGGGCTAAAACGCTTAACTTCCCATTGAAGTTCGTTTTTGTAAGACTCACAGATGTGGGTGTACAAAGTGATAAGTTTGATAGGTTTTTGCATATCTTTCAAACCATTTTTTACCCCACTCTGTCTTTTTTTGCTAAAAATTAAAATAATACAATTTGAGTCAAGTTATCTTAAAATAATTATACTTTAAACCCGTAATTCGCATAATCATAGTATATTTTTATGCACGCATACTATTTTTCAAGAAATTTGACTTAATTTCGCCATCTGTACTACAAACTTTATTTGTTATAAAACTATCAATCCAAAATGAAAAATACACAAGTAAATTTGATTGCTCGCCCAGTGGGTTTACCCACAGCAGAATGTTGGCAAATCGAAGAAACAGAAACGCCAGAATTGGCTGATAGTCAGGTACTTATAAAAACTCAGTATTTGTCAATTGACCCTGCCATGAGAGGTTGGATGAATGAGGGAAAATCGTATATTCGCCCTGTAAGAATTGGTGAAGTGATGCGTGCTTTGGGGGCAGGGGTTATAGTAGAATCGAAGCATCCTGATTTTAAGGCAGGTGATTTTGTAACGGCTGGAACGGGCGTACAAGAATATGTGGTTTTAGATGGAAAAGAAGCAGTTAAAGTTGATACAAACTTTGTGCCACTGCCTGCTTATTTAGGAACTTTGGGTATGTCTGGCTTGACAGCCTACTTTGGTATTTTGGATACTGGACAGCCAAAAGAAGGCGAAACCGTAGTAGTTTCGGGAGCTGCAGGTGCTGTGGGAAGCGTTGTTGGACAAATTGCCAAAATTAAAGGTTGCCGAGTAGTTGGCATTGCAGGTGGAGCAGATAAATGTAAGTACGTAGTTGAAGAATTAGGCTTTGATGCGTGCGTAGATTATAAAGAAGGAGATTTGCGAAAGCAACTCAAAGAAGCTTCTCCTGATGGTATAGATGTTTATTTTGACAATGTTGGTGGTGAAATTTTAGATACTGTTTTGGGACTAATCAATCTTCGTGCAAGAATAGTGATTTGTGGAGCGATTTCGCAATATAATGCGACTGCAAAACCAGTTGGACCAGGTAATTATTTAGCACTTTTGGTTAATCGTGCTAGAATGGAAGGAATTGTAGTTTTCGACAATGCTGCCAATTACGGAAAAGCCATCAAAGAAATGGCAGGTTGGATTGCTCAAGGAAAGCTAAATTCAAAAGTTTTCGTTGCTGAAGGTGGAGTAAAGGCATTCCCAGATACTTTAATGAAACTTTTTAAAGGTGAAAATACAGGAAAATTAGTCTTGAAAGTATAGATTTGTTACATGGCAAATGACATTGAAAATTATATTGATATTTTAATTGAAAGCATCGCTTCGTGCCAGTCACGGGGCGATAAATTCTTTCCCCAAGGGATTTTTCCATCGCATCGACAAAACAAATATTTATTCTACAAACGCCCCGATACAAATATTTTTTATACCGCTACGATTGTTTTTATCTTGAATCAAATTAAGCACAAAGTTTCTAAAAAATCACAAGCTATTGTTGAAGATATTACCCAAAAAGCTATTAAGAACTATCCCGATTTTCAAAACAAAGATGGTTTGAAAACGTATAATTTTTGGCAAACAAAACCCACTAATCATTTCCCTAACGGATTTATATTTAAGCGTTTAGACCATTTCAGAATCCCCGATGATATTGATGATACAGCTTTGCTTTATTTAACTTTGCCCCACTCGAAAGAAGATGTTGTTTGGTTGAAAGAAAAGTTAAAATTGCATACAAGCCCCGAAGCGTCGGTCGCACTAACCTCCAGAGGGGGAATTTACTCCACTTGGTTTGGTAAAAATATGCCGATTGAGTTTGATGTATGTGCTTTGTGTAACTTAATGTATTTGTTTGAAAAACATCAATTGCCTTATAACGAGTATGACGAGGCTGTTTTTACATTTCTGCGAGAAGTTATTTTACGAGAAGAATACATAACAGATGCTTTTAAAGTGGCTCACAATTATGCTACAACGCCACTAATTATTTATCATTATGCCCGACTTTTGGGAGATTTTGAAGTAAAAAAATTAGAAGTATGCCGAGAGAAATTGATTCAAAAAACAAGAGAACTGCTTGATAATGAGAAAATTGAGATTGCCAAAGTAATTTTAGAAACGTCTTTGATGAAACTTTGTGGGATTAAAAATCACACGACCAACAATTCAGAATCGCACGGCGAACCGTTCAGAATCGGACGGCAAACGGTTCAGAATCGCACGGCGAACCGTTCAGAACTCAATACCTATTTTATCGCAGGGCTTTTAAGTTCGTACCAAAACCCAATTTTATACTTTTTTGCCCCCATGAAAATTACTCAAATGGAATGGAAATGCGAAGCACATGATTTGGCATTGATTCTTGAAAATTTGGTTGTAAGTTCAACCTAAATTCGCATCGGAATGCCTTTATTTTTCAAATAATTCTTCAAATCAGGAATACCAATTTCCTTGAAGTGAAAAATACTTGCTGCCAAACCTGCATCGGCTTTTCCAGTGGTGAAAACGTCATAAAAATGCTCCATCGTTCCAGCCCCGCCCGAAGCAATAATAGGTATGTTTGAATTGTCAGAAATCTCTGCTGTAAGTTCAATGGCAAAGCCTGCTTTTGTGCCATCGGTGTCCATTGAAGTAAGCAATATCTCACCTGCTCCACGCTCTTCTACTTCTTTTGCCCATTCGATTGTTTTTAGTTCGGTAGGCTTACGTCCGCCATGCGTATGAACAATGTGTTGAAAACCATTTCCATACTCAATATATCTTGTATCAATTGCTACAACAATACATTGCGATCCAAATTCGAGAGCTAACTCATTGATTAGCTGATGGTTACGCACTGCAGAAGAATTAATAGAAACTTTGTCGGCACCTGCGTTGAGTAATTTTGAAACATCGGCAACCGAGCCGATACCGCCACCTACACAAAAAGGAATATTGATTGTATGAGCTACTCGTCTAACTAAATCGAGTAGTGTTTTGCGTTCTTCTACGGTAGCTGTTATGTCCAAAAACACCAATTCATCGGCACCTTGGCGGGCATATTCTGCTCCCAATTCTACGGGGTCGCCTGCATCACGAAGATTGACAAAGTTTGTGCCTTTTACGGTTCGTCCGTCTTTAATATCTAAACAAGGAATGATTCTTTTTGTGAGCATTTTTTCAGTGAGTAATTATCAGTAAACAATCGGGCGATGTTCCGAATAAATATTTGGGCGACCAATTTGCAACATTTTTTTTAATTCGTAAATCATAAAAACCTCTTTTCAATTTCTTTCAAGGTAATTCGACCTTCATAGAATGCTTTGCCAACGATTACACCAAAAATATTGAGTTCGGCAAGGTCTTCGAGGTCACGCATTGAACTTACTCCACCACTTGCAATCACCTGTAAATCAGGGAACTGTGCGTGCATGTTTTTGTATAAATCTACCGAAGCTCCTTGTAAAAGTCCATCTTTGGCAACATCGGTGCTAATTGTATATTTTACTCCTTTCCGAATCCAATCACCTACAAAATCATAAACCCAAATGCCCGAATCTTCTTCCCAGCCACTTACAGCAATTTTTTCGTTGCGTGCATCGGCTCCCAAAATGATTGCCTCGCTTCCAAATCTTTTCAACCAATCTTCAAATAACTCAGGGTTTTTAACGGCAATACTCCCACCTGTAATTTGCTTTGCTCCGCAATCAAAAGCCAATATAATGTCATCGTCCGATTGCACTCCTCCGCCAAAATCTATATGTAAATTAGTTTTTGAGGCAATGGTTTCTAATACTTTTGCATTGGTAATTTTCTTGTTTTTTGCACCATCCAAGTCAACCAAATGAAGGCGTTTGAGTCCCGCATCTTCAAACATCTTAGCTACTTCGAGCGGATTTTCGTTATAAGTTTTTTTCTGAGAATAATCACCTTGCGTGAGTCTTACGCATTTTCCTTCGATGATGTCAATAGCTGGAATGATTTGAAACATGATTTTTTGAAACGGTTTTTGTAATCGTGGATTATGAAAAATAGAACTGTGACAAAGATAAGCGTTTTCTTATAAACGCTACATTGAATAAGCAAATAAAAAACGTAACTACTTTATAATAAAATAGTTACGTTAATTTTATAATTCTTAATTCTTATCTCAAGGCTTCAAAACTAAAGTTTTTTCAGCAACGTCCACTATTTTAGACTTAGTGAAATAGACAGGGAAATAGCCGCCTGTTCCCCAAAGGTTAAATAAATCGCCGTAATGCTCGGAGCGTGGGTCGCCCGATTGCCCAGGGTTATTGATACCCAAAGTTCTATCCCAATTTTCGGTATCAACAATTATTTTGAACGAAGCTCCGTGCGTTTGATTCAAATTATTGCTCGAATTATTGACTGTTTCGCCATAACCTCCACGTGGAATTGGACCAAGATTAATTTTTGATTTTAAAACGGGGTCAGTCACCCAATCAGACATTGCGTGGGTAAGTTTTATATGTTTATTTTGGGCTTGCCCATAATGCCATTGGCTTTCATCTTTGCCTAATCGTATAGTTAAACTATCAATAGCTTTTTTGAAACAAATGATAAGTATAGAATCACGAGCAACTAAAGGATTTGCACCAAAGAATGGCGGAGGCGTAATGAGCCAATCGGTTAAAAGCTTCGTTGGAATTGTTTTCAGGTACTTTCTGGCTTTTTCGGGAACAGCCAATAAATGCACATTTTTTTGTAACTGCTTTTCCCATTCAACATAAATACTCGCAATAGTTGACGTTGGACTCAGCTCAAATGAATCCCAATTTTCGAGTTTGTTTTTGAGGCTGGCGTATTTGCTTTCAATTTGTATGCGTCGCAAAAGCGGAACTAAAGTACGGGCTGTGAGCGAAACATAGTCGCTTTGCAACAAGGCAAATTCTGCCAATGTATGTTTTTTGCCCGAAGTTAATACTTCTTCAATGCGATTGGCTCGCACAGGATTTGCCCATTTCCAGCCAATGGCATTTCTATTAGGAAAATTCGGAGGTGTCAAATTGTTATTTGCCGTAACTACAAAGCCCTCGCTTGGGTCAAATTTATTGGGCAACAAATTAATAGGTAAATAACCTCCCCACTCATAGCGACCATCGCCAGAAACTGGTACTAAACCCGACCAGTTTTTACGAATCGGAGAAATACCAACTGCTTGCCAGCCAATATGCCCTTTTTTATCTGCCCAAATCATATTTTCACCAGGAATGCGGCTGAATGTGCATGCTTTGCGAAACTCATTCCAGTTTTTTGCTTGATTCATGCGTAAACTTGCCAAATAAGGGGCAGACCCCACTTCTTGCCAACCCGCTCGAACGGCGTATAAATGATTGTTTTTTTCATCTTCATATACTACTGGTCCATGTCGGGTATATTTGAGTTGAACAATTTTTGGCGTTTGACCTTTTACTTGAATCGTGTCAGTAATGATTTTTATGTTTTCCCAAACACCTTTATATTTATATTGATTGGGGTTTTTAGGATTGATTTCGTAAACATATAAATCTTCATTGTCGGTTTCAAAAATTGTTAAACCCCAAGCACCGTATTCGTTATGACCAATCGAAATTCCTGGTAAAGTTGGTTCGCCGCCGCCTATCACATTCCAACCTGGGGCGTTGAGGTGTACCCAATATCGCAATGAAGGCGTAGATTGAGCCCGATGCGGGTCGTTTGCCAACATCGGATAACCGCTTTCGGTCAATTTTCCCGAAACAATCCAATTATTTGAACCAACATTGTCTTTTTCGTCTTTGTACCAATCATCAAAACCATCAAGTAACCCAATATTATTATTGGGTTTAGGAAATTTCATTGGAGCTCTAAAAGCCTCATAATATTCGAGAATATTGTTAAACAAAACATCATTATCAAGTATTTTATCAAGCTCTAAATTGGGTTCGTTGTCCGAATTTTTTGGGTGAAACCAAGACAATTCTCGTACTTTATCTGCACCTAAAATTTTGACTAAACGGGCATTGTTAATTTCTTCTTCGATATTTCCCAAAAGCCCTTGGTGGCGACTGATGACAATTTCGGGAGTCCAAAAATCAGGGAGGGTATTTAGTAGTTTAAATTCAAAAGGAAGTTCATCGGGTTTTTGTCGAGCTTCGGCGATGTATGCATTAATTCCTTCAACAAAAGCCTCAATGATTTGTTTGCTACGAGGATGATAATGTTGCAATTCGGCAGTTAGATTTCCCCGAAACTTAAATAATCTTGTGCCAATATCACGCTTGAGTTCTCGTTCACCGAGCAGTTCTGCCATTGTACCTGTGGCTTGTCTTCGCCACATTTCAAGCTGAAACAATCGGTCGGATGCTGCCATGTAACCTTGTGTTACAAATAAATCATGTTCGTTTTGAGCATAAATGTGCGAAACTCCCCATTTATCTTTTAACACTTCAACAGGTTGTTTCAGAATTTTGAGTTTAATCGTTTGAGAAAAAGCAGAAAGGCTTATGATTGAAATAAGCAAAGTTTTGATGAAGTTTGTCATTGGTTAGGCTTAGTTTGTATCATTCAAATATATCTATGAAATTATGGATTTCAAAATGTTTTGATTTTATCATAGTCATTTTAAAATGATTTCCTGTAATATTATAAAAAGAGCATCAACTATTTATTTAAGATTACTTAATATCAATATAAATAAGATTTGGCTTTCATTCATTATTTTTGAAAAATATTCACTTTACAATTCGGTCATGAGAAAAAATAGCATTTACTTATTCATACTTTTATCCATTGCTTTACTCAATATTTGGAGTTGCAAATCTTTCAAAAAAGGCGATACTTATGCCTCGGTCAATCAATCGTCATTAAGATATGACGATACTACACTTTTTGCCGAAAAATCGCCCTATTTGATGCCTTATAATCGAATCATTGACGGTGCTGGAGAATCAATAAATTTTGGAAATTCAGATATGGAAAACCATAGTTTGGATTTGGTAATGATTCCAAATTCGCCATTTGTAGTGGTTGAAGATAGATATGGAATCGCAGTTTTTAATACGCAAACGCATGTTTTAGTAAGCCGATGGAGTTACGACCAAGCACCGCAATACAGAAGAAACATGAGCTCGTTTTCGGGAATAAAAACTGTATTATTTAAAGAGTCAACTTATATTTTTTGGGGAGCAGCAGGACGAGATACGCCTAATTCGTATGTGATGCAAGCCTTTTGGGATGGAAAAGAAGTCAAGTTTATGAAGGCGTTTACGTTCAAAGCCGAAGCTCCTGCAACAGTTGCTTTACCCAATGAAGTTTCGGTGCAGGAAGAAAACGGCGAACTTTTTTTGTACACGGTTTTAAATGGAAATAACCAACTGGCAAAAGTGAGGGTAAGCAATGAAGAATTGATTTGGTCTAAACCAACTGGTGTTGCCCCGTATGGCTTGAGAATTGTTGATAATCAGGCATTTGTAACAAACTGGGCAGGGCCAATAACTAATCCTGCCGATGGACTTGAAACCGCTGGTGTGCCTTGGGGAAGTGCCTACGTAAATCCACAAACTGGAGCAATGTCACGAGGTACAGTTTCTGTTTTTGATATAAAAACGGGTCAATTTCAAAAAGAAATTAATGTTGGTTTGCACCCAAATGCGATAGTTGTAAGTGCCGACAAAAAGTTTGTTTACGTTGCCAACGGAAACAGCGATTATATTTCGGTGATTGATGCTAAAAATTTGACGGTCATTGATTCAATTTTTGTTGGACTTTTCAAAGAAAATGAAAAACTTATTGGAAGTACACCCAATGCCTTAGCTTTGGATAATATAGGAACAATTTTGTACGTAGCCAATGGCATGGATAATGCTATAGCGGTTGTTTCACTTGGTAAAAATGCCAGTAGCACGGGTTCTGGACAAAGTTACGTAAAAGGCTATATTCCTACACAGGCATACCCTTCAGGCATTGTGCTGAATAAAGATGAATTGTACATAACCAATATTGAAGCTATCGGGGCGAGGGTGGCAACAAAGGTAAATGATGCCGCCAAAGCCGAAAAAGCGTATAATTCACACAGGCAATTGGCATCAATATCGTTTATTTCGCTGCCAAATGAAGCACAATTGAAGGTTTATACTGAAAAAGTTAGAAACCAAAGTTTATACAAAAGGGCTAAATTAGCAGAATTGCTTCCTCGAAAAAATATCGCTCCCAAGCCAGTTCCCGAACGAATTGGCGAGCCTTCGGTTTTTAAGCATGTATTGTATATTATCAAAGAAAATCGTACTTATGACCAAGTTTTGGGCGATATGAAAGAAGGTGATGGAATGCCATCACTTTGTATTTTTGGCGATAGCATTACACCCAATCAACACAGCATTGCGAGAGAATATTTGTTGATGGATAATTACCATGTTTCGGGTAAATCGTCGGCCGAAGGACATCATTGGGCAAGTGCAGGAATGGTAACAGATTATACCGAAAAAAGCGTGCGTGCGTGGTTTCGTAGTTATCCGCACGTGCTTTATGATGCTTTGGTTTATAACAAAAAAGGCTTGATTTGGAACAATGCCCTCGACCACGGAAAAACAGTAAGAATCTACGGAGAAGCATGTAGTTGTGAATTTGATGAGGAGAAATATAATTGGACTAACTTATATGGATTACAGAAAAATGGAGAAACTTTTCCTTACAAAAACATCAGTACGATTTCACGAGTACGCCCAGTTTTAGCGGCAGATTTCCCTGGTTGCGATGATACATCTGTCAGCGACCAAATGCGAGCCGATGCGTTTTTGAAAGAACTAAAAGCTGCTGAGACTGACCCAAATGGGAAGTTGCCAAACCTAATGATAATGTCGTTGCCCAATGACCATACGTCAGGTATGAATCCAAAATTCCCTACGCCACGGGCAATGGTTGCCGATAATGATTTGGCTGTTGGACGCATTGTTGATGCCATTATGCACAGCCGATTTGCTGACTCAACGGTTATTTTTATTAGTGAAGATGACTCGCAAGCAGGTTGGGACCACGTAAGTGCTTATCGCACAACTGGTTATGTTGTAAGCAATTATTCACGCCTACAAAAAACAGTACATACCAATTACAATCAAACATCATTGCTACGCACTATCGAACAAATTTTGGGACTTCCGCCAATGAATATCATTGATGCTACAGCCTCGCCCATGTTTGATTGTTTTACTGACAAAATAGCTACAAACTATCCATTTACCCACAAAAGAAATTTAATTCCGCTCAATGAAATGAACAAACCTGCTAATGTTCAAAGAGGTGCGGCATTGAAATTTACGAATCAATCAATTAAATATGTGTTTAATAAAATTGACCGTGGTAATGATAATATGTTAAATCGAATCTTGTGGTTTTCGATGAAAGGTTCAAAACCATATCCTGCAAAAATGTCGGGTAGTGAAGAAGACGAGGATGATGAATAATTTAAAATTAAAGTTTTTACCACTTCATTTTCAGTTCAAATGTAGCCCTAAAACCAAGCCCCACATTAGCACAAAACTAATAAGCAGTGAAATATTGATGAGTGTTCCTGCGATGCGGGAATCATAATTCAGTTCGTCAGAAAATGGCAAGATTGTTAATCCAGAAGGCAAAATTACACAAATAATTAAGACACTATACAAAAGAGTATCGTGAGGTAAAATATAATATAAAAGAAAGACAAACAACAATCCAATCGAATAGCGAATGACTAAAACCTTTGAAATGGCCATCATTTGTTTTTTGCCTAATTCAAAACTTAGATAAATTCCCATCAATAACAATACTAAGGGCTTATTTGCTTTCGCCATTACATCCAAAAAATCGTAGAATAAAGTAGGCATTTCGATGGATGAAAAATTAATCAATAGGCCGATAACCATTCCTAAAACGGGAGGCAAACTAAAGATTTTTTTCACGAGTTGCTTAAATTCAGGCAAGCCTTTGTGATTAGCAGAAAAATAACTGCCGATTGGATAGACGACTCCAAAAACAATAATGGTATTGCCAATATCAAACATGACGGCGTAAACCAAGGCTTCTTTCCCAAATAAACCTTCAATAATAGGAAAACCAAAAAGCCCAACGTTCAATCCACCTGCCCCCATTGTCAGTACGCCACGCAAATCATTGGGGTATTTTGCAAACCAAAACCAAGCAATTGCTATCATTATGGCACAAAAAACAATACAAAACAGTGGAATCAACAATAAAGAGGCATCTAACTTTACTCGTGCTGTAGAAATAATCATCAAGGCTGGGAAAGTGGTATGCATCAAAAACTTTGAAATAGTTTTACCTTCTTTTTCGGTAATATAATTGTATTTTTTTAATAAAAACCCTAAAAGTATAATAGTAAGGGTGAGAATAAAAACGTTATTGGTTTGAGTCATTATATTGGAAATAGTATAATTCGACAAATATACTAATATTTGATTTAGCTCAATATTCGGAGTTTGCTACTTTATAATATTGGGAAAAATAGAAGGTTTTTTTGTTGGCATTAACAAAAAAACGCAATCACTTGATTATCAAATGATTGCGTTTGCATTTTGAGGTCCCGAGCGGATTCGAGGATGTGTTGATAATCAGCGTTTTAGCTAAAAAAAATGATTTGGGTATCATAGTGGGTAGCAAAAAATGTAATAGGGATTTATAAAAGAGCTTTAAAATATAGTGTACCCAAAAGTTTACACAGTTTATTTGCTATTGTTATTGTAAAATTTTCTTTTTTCGCTACTTTTTTTCTTTTGTTAATTAGTATGGAAAATGGGATAACTTAGGATGCTTGCGAATAAATTTTATCAGGAGTTTGATAGCTCAAACTTTGGTGAAAACGTTCTTGATTATATAAGTCAAAATATTTCTCCAAGCCTTTTTGCAACGCTGTTTTATTCTGATAAGATTTTAGGTAAATATCTTCATATTTGATACTTTTCCAAATTATTTCCACAATAATATTATCTATGGCTCTACCTTTTCCGTCCATGGAAATCAGTATTTGGTTGTCTTTTGGGACTTTGAAATCGGTCTGCCGCTGCTGTGACTACCTTGGTCAGTATTGAAAACTTCAGGTTTACCAAACGCCGCAATGGCTTCTTTTAAGACTTCTGCCCTTATTTGAATTGGAGCAACCAGCACTAACACATATATAAAAGGGTGCATAAAAAACATCAAAAATAAAAATATTCATATAGAAATAAATAACAATTAACATTCTCTATTTTGGACTAAGTAGGTCATTATAATTAGTTTAGATTATTTTTTAATTTTGTCCCATGGGACGAGTAAACACACCAATATTAGATTCAAAAGCCAAAGATGCGTT
>NZ_JAYWCU010000005.1:0-27330 GCF_043780375.1 Emticicia sp.
TTTAATGTTACTTCAATTCTAATGGAAAAACTGATAGTTTAGTTTTTTTGTTATACTAAAAATAAAAATAATGCAAGTATTAACCCGTAATTCGCATACCTTACATCATTATAAACATTGGTTTTGAGCTTTATAGTCATGCGTGTTGGTGCATCAAATCCTTTCAGATTTTCCAAATCTTCTTTTGAGCTTTCGGTCAATTCGCCTTCTTTTACTTCATAAGTTCGGTCGGCAATGTGAAGTTTTGCATTGATATTAATTTTGCTATCCTGTATCAATTTTTCTGAGTCAATATCAACGGTATAAATGGATTTAAAATTGATTTTTGCCCACAATTCCTGAAACTCTTTCTTAGCAAAATTAGCATTTAGTTTTATTGGCTCTTTAGTTTTTCTATCATTCTCTGGTTTTGGTATTTCGCCCGAATATACCGATTTTAATAAATGAGTAATAGCTGGTCGAAATACTTCTAAGTTTTCAGGCAATGGCATTTTACCTGCTTCAATGATGCTTTTACCTTCGGGAGTAATTTTATTGTCATCATCAAGAATATCTTTTTTATACAAAAACTTATTCAGTTTATTAGCCGTTTCTTTGCTGATTCTTATTTCTTCGCCTCGGTCATTCGCAATCATTTTCCCTATGAAAAACTCCTCAGTAGCTTTCTGTGGGCGGTCTTTTAATGAAGCAGCTATTTCGTTTTGTAAGCCTTTCGCAAAATCTTCGTAGCTTTCTGAAGCTATTATCGTTAGCTTGTTTATATCATGTACTTGGTCGCCTATGGTATCAAAATCTTGTCGGATACCATGAACATTGACACATAAACGCA
This sequence comes from Emticicia sp., assembly GCF_043780375.1. Classification (GTDB taxonomy): domain Bacteria; phylum Bacteroidota; class Bacteroidia; order Cytophagales; family Spirosomataceae; genus Emticicia. Next base: position 830 of record NZ_JAYWCU010000005.1, read on the forward strand.
TCCCTCGACCTACTTCTTGCCTACGACGAATTTGAGAACCTGATTCTACGTGTTTTAAGGCACAAATCTGAAACACATTTGGATTGTCCCAACCTTCTTTGAGGGCTGAGTGAGAGAAAATAAAACGGGTTGGTTCGTCAAAACTCAATAGCCGTTCTTTGTCTTTCATAATCAAGTCATAAGCTGAAATATCGTCAGAGGCTGCTTCTTCACCTTTTTTGCCTCGTTTGGTACTTGGGTCAACGAGTTTTTTCTTTTTATCAATCGAAAAGTATCCACTATGTATTTGGTTGGCTGCATCACGGTTGATATATTCCAAAAACTCATCTTTGGGCATATAGGCTTTGTGGGCTTTGCTGGGGTTGTTTGTATCAATATATTGCACATAATCTTCATTAAAAAGCTCGGCAATATCAGTACACGCCATTCGATATTCCTGTTCAAATATGTCAGCATATTCGCCCAAAGATTCTTCTCCTTGCTCATTATAGACTCGGTATTTATCTACCGAATCTATAAAAAACAACGACAGAACCTTTATTCCTCTCGAAAACAGTACCTTTTCTTTCTTCAAATGCGATTTGATGGTTTCTCGAATCTGGATTCTCCGAAAATCAGTTTCGTTTACATCGCCCAATGCTTCGCCTACATTAATAACCTGACCGTGTATCTCAATTCTATTGAAATTTCCATCAATTTCTTGAATAACATAATGCTCATATTGAGGCATTCCGCCCGAAAGTTCAAACAAACTATCGCCTCGTTTTAATTTTTCTCTTACTCGCTTTGTGCCTGTGTTTGTTCTTTTTTCAAACTCAACCAATGCTAATGGAGCTTTGTCGGTACTGACCAAAATTTGTTCTAAATACAAATATCCTGACCGACCCATTGAGCCTTTAAAAACTATACCTTTAGCCGCAATTTTCTTAACCAGAAATTTATTATAAGCATCAAGGGCATCAAGTCGGTAAATTTTGTTATACTCTACTTTGTGCGTAGCCGAATAACGAAGAGTAAATAATGGCTTAAAATCTTGCATAGATTGCAAGGTTTGCTCACCATCAACCGATTGTGGCTCGTCAATAATAATGATGGGGTTGGTTTGGGCTATAATTTCTATCGGACGACGAGAACCAAATTGGTCGAGTTCCATGTAAATTCGTCGGGCATCTGCTCCTCGTGCATTAAATGCTTGCGTATTGATAATCATTACGCTGATTCGGGCTTCGGATGCAAAAGTTTCGATGTCTTGTGGGCTACTCGAATTATAAATAAAAGGTACAATCTTCTGACCAAATACGTCTTGAAAATGTTCTTGGGTAAGCTCAAATGACTTATAAACACCTTCTCTGATGGCAATACTTGGCACAATGATAATGTATTTACTCCAGCCATATTGCTTGTGAAGCTCATACATAGTGCGGATATATGTATAGGTTTTGCCTGTACCTGTTTCCATTTCTACGGTTAGGTTATAGCCTGATATAATGCCTTGTGGTCGCTCAATAGTATGGCTTTCTACCAAATCGAACGTTCGTTGGGTGCTACGAATATTTTCGAGCAACTGCTGCTCCGTAATATTTATAGGACTATTGCGGTAGCCTATGCTTTCGTTAATATCGTTTTCGTATAAATCGCCTAAGCCTTTGGCTGCATTTTGGGCTTTTCGGAGTAAATCTTGGCTGCGTTCAAAGCTAAATTTTTTATCTATGCTCTCTTGTCCTGCAAAGCAACTAACAACCGAAGCTACGGCTTCTAACTGAAAATCTTGTTCTTTAAATTGTAGTTTCATCGGCTTAGATTACTCGCATTTGGGTTTCTGGACTCAGTTGCTTCAATAGTTGCTTTACATTTACTTTGGCAGCATCGCTCACAAATGAAGCATCTCTAAACACCAATTTTTGTGGAAAATCTTGAGCGATGGCTCTCGCAAAGGCTTCATCAATGCCTTTATCGAAACATACTACTAACTGATTGCCCAAAACTCGATAAACTCTTTTTTCGAGAACCAAACTCTCTTCTATTTTTAGCGAAAGCGGTAAGCCCAGATTGAGCATAATCTGTGCCAAAAGGTCTTGTGGGCTACGGTCTGCCTTGATGTTATCAGCAAACATATCGAGCGATGCTTGGCTATACTGCTGCGGCTTGTAATAAACCTCGTGCATATTGGAACTATCCAAACGATAAACTCTGAAACCTAAATCAAGGTGTTGTTCATCTTTTTGCTCAAATTCAATCTCAGTTGCTTGTTTTGTGCGTTTTGATGTTTGCTCTTCTGCTATTTTCTTAGCTGCCCTGCGTATGCGTTCTTTGCCAATCTCACAAATATTGGTATAACCTGCCTTAAAAGCCTCACTTTTTTCATCGGTTGGCTCAGGTACTTGTACCATGATAAAATTTCGGTTGCCGCCATCTTCGGTATTGAGCTGCATAACGGCATGAGCTGTTGAACTTGAACCTGAGAAGAAATCAAGAATTAGGTCGTTATTATTAACACCTAATTGAATTATCCTTTTTAATAGGCGTATAGGTTTAGGAGTTTCAAAATATTGTTCACCTTCAAAAATTTTTCTTAACTCTTGTGCAGCTTCTTGATTATGAGCAACATCTTTATGATACCAAATAGTCAATGGTGTGACACCATCTTTTACTTCAGATAAAAACCTTTTTAATCGAGGAACGTTGTCTCCATTTTCTCCAAACCAAACTCTGTTTTCAGCGATTAACTCAAATACTTTTTCTTTAGAGAACCTCCAACATATACCCTTCGGTGGCGAAACTTTTCTACCAGAAGGCGTTATTATTTCAAAATCATAATTAGCATTATAAGTTTTTACTGTCATATCTCCCGAAACCCATGCACCTCTAAAATCATTATCTGGATTTTTGTACCTATTTAAGGTTTCTAAATTTCGTTCAAGAAGGTTTGGTCTGAATAAATCTTTATTTTTTGCAAATACTAAAATATGGTCATGATTATCTGAAAACCACTTAGCGTCATTTGATGGGGCAAACTTTTTTTCCCAAATAATATTTGCCACAAAATTATTTTCTCCAAAAATTTCATCACAAAGTTTTCGTAGATTATGGACTTCATGGTCATCAATCGAAATAAAAATTACACCATCATCAGTGAGTAAATTACGAGCGAGTTTCAGGCGTGGGTACATCATACTAAGCCAGTCAGAGTGATAGCGTCCTGCGGTATCGGGGTTTGCTACGAGGCGTTGGCGGTATTCGTCAATCAAACCACTATCAACTTTAAAATCTTCGGTACTTTGGGCGTAGTTGTCTTTATAAACAAAGTCGTTTCCTGTATTGTATGGTGGGTCAATATAAATCATTTTTATTACCCCTAAATAGCTTTCTTGTAGTAGCTTTAGTACCTCAAGATTATCACCTTCAATATACAAGTTTTCGGTCGTGTCAAACGCCACCGAGTCGGCTTCAATGGGGCGTAAAGTATTGGTAGTAGGTAAGTTAGCCGTTACGATAGCTTCACGTTTGCCTGGCCATTCGAGTCGGTAGCGTTCTTTGTTGCCCTCAATAATCTGGTCGCTTAGTTCTTGTCTAAGTAGGTCAAAATCAAGGGCTTTACCATTGGCGGTTTCGGTGATACAATTAGGAAAAAGGGCAGCAATTTTATCAATATTCTGAGAAACTAAATCAGTTGAAGTCAAATCTAAGTGGTCGGCAGTCATGTTAGGGTCAGAATTTTTTATAGGAAATGTAATGCCGCAAAAATAGGGGATATTTGAAGAAAATAGTAGAATTTGAGGGGAATTAATATCAATTGTAGAGATTAAACAAAAAAACACTCAAAATGAATGCTTTCAGTGAAAACGTTTTTGTAGCCAGAACAGCATCAAGGGTTGATTAAGCTAATTATGAGTCCCTTTTGTACTTAGTGAATGCAAAAGTTGTGAAATTTACTACTTAGCTTAGTCGGCAATGTACTCTATAATTTCAAGTGCTACTCCTAAACCATTATTCATAACTCTTACCGATGGAATCCCATGATAGTACAAGCAAATATATAAATCTCCGTATGCTTCATTAAGCAATGAAAGTAAATTTTTATTTAGTTTGGCAATACGTGTGCGATATTCTTCAATACTTTTGGGTTTAGAGAACTTATTACCTTCTTTTCTCAATAAATACTCGTCTATCGCCAATAAAACACCAACATAAGCCGTTTGTGCTGCTATTTGGACATACTCAATATCGGCATATTCACCATCTTTCTTACCAGCTTTTTGTTTTAAAGTTAATTTAGCATTTGCTATATAACGATTTGCTTCTTGGTATGGAGTGAGCATTTTTCCTAAATTATTGATTTGTTCCATGAGTCATAATTTTACAAATATAGTTTTTTAATACAACTAACCAAGAAATGGACATTGTGCCTACAATGTCCATTTCTTGTGCCTACATTATGTACAGTAGTTGTGCCTACATTGTACGTTTCTTGTGCCTACATTTCCTCAATGACCGAACCTAAGTACAAACGCTTTTTCTTTCGGTTTATGTACCGTGTTGCATAGTGATAGAATCCATTTCCTCTTGATTCAACTTTCAGCGACCAACCTCTAACAGCCAAGTATGTGATTCGTTCTTGCTTGTTTAGCAATGCTCCGAACTCTACCATATCCAAGTCTTCAGGTGTGATGCGTTGCCTTGCTCTACGTGATAAACCTTTGAATTTTGGTTTTTCTTCTGACTCAACAACAACCTTATTTGTAGGCACATTCATAGGATTGATAGTAGGCACAACGTTTGTCATTGGTGTAAATGCGTTGGAATCTATATCTATTCTCTTGAAATTGTGACTTTTCTTTACAGGTTGTTTTGTCATTGGCACTATCGGCTTAACTTTTGGCTCAACAAAAGAAGAAATAGCCGTTTTTGGGGATTCTGCCTCTTTTGGGCGAGTATCGTTTCCTGTTGGAATGATTAAGCCATTTGATATTTGGGTTAGTTTCTCAAACTTATACCCACCTAATTTGCTTTTCTTTGCCATTTTATAAACCTTTTGGTACATCTACAATGTATCTGCTTCCTACAATTTGCCCCATCTGTCTGGCAAAATACCAAGTATCAGCTAAACTTTTGTATTCTGTGGCTACTTTAGTACGTGGATTAGCTATAACGGTAGGTATACCATCATATCCATCTTCTACCACCTTCAAAAGTCGTGGAATACGCTCTTTTAGCATGATTCCCATACCTACTGCTTTGCTATCTTCTACCGATTCGAGTAATTCACGGTGCAATAGCGTTTTAGGTTGGTGCATTGTGAACAAAATTGTTTTGGGCTTATCTCTAAATATTTTAGCAATGTTCTTTTCATGCCATTTATCAAGTACAGAAACCAAAATTTGTACACCTGTTAAACTTGCTTTCGAGAAATCAGTTACCAACATAAGGGCATCGGCTGAATAAATGGCATTTATAGCATCAAAACCAAGATAAGGAGGTGTATCTATGATAATTTGGTCGTATTTGTGCTTGACTTTATCAATAATTTGCTTCAATAGTCGGTAGTCGCTCAATCCTTGTGTTCGCTGATATGCGTACAAATTATTAGGGATATAATCAAAATACTCCCCTTTGATAATTGCCTTGTTAGGGTCAATCCTACTATCTTGGAACAAAGCACTAATTGTCAATACCTTTGAATCTAAAATAATGTCTTCTGTACCTTGTAGATTTACCGCTACGTTTCCTTGTGGGTCGGTATCTATTACCAAAACACGTTCTTTGAGTTTCTTTAACCCTGAGGCTAAATTTATGGTTGTTGTGGTTTTAGCTACCCCACCCTTGAAATTGATAATCGCTGTTATTAAAGCCATTTTGTGTGAAATGTTTATGCCTATCGGCGTTTGTGTGAATGAATACTTTGTTTTGTGCCTACATTATAGCTAAAATCATTGTGCCTACAATGCACATTTTATGTGCCTACATTGCGTACTGTCTATGTGCCTACATTACACGTTTTATGTGCCTACATTTTGCAAGATATTTATGTGCCTACAATGCACCAAACTTGTGCCTACATTATATCAGGGTGGTTTTGTGATTGGTTAGTCAAAAAAGATTAACCAATAATCCCAAAAAGTTTTATGTGCCTACATTGTATCAGGGTGGTTTTGTGCCTGCAACCAAGAACTCATTAAAATCTTTGAAACCTGTATATACGCTCGATTGGTCATTGACATTAAAACCTTTGTCTTTTAGCTTTTGGGTTGCGTTTTGTCCTGCATGGTTAGCATCTAAATCTAAATAGGTGTAAACCTTTTCCGCTTGTTCTATTAGTGGCATTGCTTTGGATAGATTAGAAAGCGAATTTAGAATAATTGCCGTGCATCGTGGTTTTGACTTATAAAACTCAATGGCTGAAAGGAAATCAAATATACCTTCAAAGACTGAAACCGCTTTGCTATTAGGCACGACAAACGTTTTGATGTCAGTTTTGCCCAAATTGATAGGCTTTTTCATTATTTCACTTCTGACAACATAACCGCCACCATCGGTTTGATAACCTACTCCAAAGAATTTCCCTTTGCTATTGGTGTAATGAATCTCACGAAGGAAAGTAAAAGCGGTCTGAAAGCTAATTTTACGACTTTCTACGTAGCGGATTAATGCAGGGTGCTTTAAATCCCTGTTTTCTTTTACTTCGTAGCTTATACCGCCACAATTAGAGGTTTGACGGCAAGAAAGAGAAAGAATTTGCAAATTCTCATTTTTGTAATCCATATTTTCAAGTATTTGGCAAGCATCGGGAAAACTTATTTTTTCTAATTTCATCGCTAAATCTATTATACTTCCATTGTCAGAATCTCTACCAAAATCATTAAAAATATTCATAGTAGGATTTACACTAAATGACGGTGTACTATCTTGGCGTAGTGGCGAATGATAAAGATACTCACTACCATTTTTTGCTACTGGATTAAAGCCTTTTTCTCGTAGATAATTGACGATTGAAATTTGCTTTAATTGGGCTATTTGTTGGGCTGTTTTCATAATTTATTTTATTTGCTCAAATACTACTTATTTTCTTACTTACCTACTTAGTTGGCATTTTTCGTTCATAACTTACTGATAATCAAATATTTACGGCTCGTTTTTGTAAGTAAGTAGGTACAAAATAAGTAAGTTAAAATTTTAAAACCGCTTACTTAGTGTTTTCGTAAACATCTTACTATCAGGATTTTAACTATTTTAATAAAAATGAGAATTGATAAAAAAAGGCGAATTTTGTTTTTATAAATACCTTACTATCAGTACTTTAACTATTTTAGTAAAATCTAAAAATTGACAGCAAGAAAGAAAAATAAAATCTACTTTTTCTATCTAAAAACTCAATTTTTCGTGTCATTTTTGACATGAAAATACATAAGTTTTGCTTCGCATTTTTGGGGAGCAAAACCACCCCCTCTTTTTCTTTCTTGCCGTCATTTCAATAAGTAACTAAGTAAGTATAAGTAAGTATAAAAAAATCTACTTACTTAGTAAAAATAGTTTTTAAACAATTGATTATCAATGATTTGCATTTTGACTAAGTAACTAAGTAAGAATATTTGACAAATTTATAAAGTTCAAAAGATTGGTCTTAACAACATTATAGCCCCAAACTTGAAATTTTCCATTATATTTTTGCACCCTTTCAAATCCATATTTTAACAAAGCTCTGCCTACATATTCACGGCTCACCTTAATTCCCGAATTTTGCTGTAAGTAAACCATAACATCATTTGCTTGCATAAATTCAATATCGCCGTCTGTTTTTGATTTTGGTTTTTCAAAGTATTTTGTAACAAGTTCCATTTCATTGGTAAGCTGTTGAAACTTCATATTTCGGGTTTCATTATCTTCAATTTCCCCTACTGTCAAATCATATTTGAATGTTTCAGAACGCAATAAATACAACGCTTGCCTCCAAACGTTGTCTATCTTTATTTCTTTGCTATAATTCCAGTCTATTGATTGAATTTCAAAGCATAACCAGCGAACCGAGCCTGTTTCATCTTGTAGAAATTGACCTTTATTTGTAGAGCCTATGAAATTTGCTTTTCGAGCGATATTACTATTCTTACTATCATAGGGCAAACGCACATTAACCCAAAGTTTCGTAAAAAATGCTTTTAAGGAGTTTATTTCGGATTTATGAAGCGTTGAAAGCTCGTCCAAGTTTATGAGAAAATTCTTTGTTAAAAGTATTAAACCATCCTTATCGGTGCTAATTTCTTCCGCTATGTAGTCTTGTAAGGCTTCGGGGCAATGGAATCGGCAGAACGTAGATTTACCGCTATTCTGTTTATTATGAACTAAGATAAAAGCCTGTTTATTGAAATAAGTATCGTCTAATCCGCAACGAACTGAACGCACCAACCATTTTTTATAGTGGCTAATAAAATCTTCATGTTCGTCTGTTTTTACATAGCTACCTAATTTATTAATGTAGTCGGGTTCATTATCGGGGTTGTATGGCAAAAGATTATTAAAATACGTTTGGATAGGGTTGTAACGTGGTGTAAACTCACTTTTAAGGATAGATTTCAAATCATCTTTTGAGATTCTAACGCCTTTTTTTCTAAGTTCAACGTATAAGGAATTTTCATTTACTTGACTATACTCATTTTTCCCTTTCGGTGAACTCTCTATTTCGCATTTAATGAGATTATAACGCAATTCGTAAAAATCATTTAAGTATTTTTCTACTTGATGAAATACAGTATCAAAATGATTTTTTTTGCCTTTTTTAGCTTTGTTTTCAGTTTTTTCCATATTTTTGTACTGTTTTCAATGTATTTGTGCTGTTTAGTTGTCAAAGTTCTGCCAAGAAAAATTTTTAATGCCGTGATGCTTCCAACATCACGGCATTTTTTAGTTTAGTCGATTGGGTAATTGAGATTTGAAAATCAGTTTTATTTCTGATTCAGCGATGTAGATTTTACGGCTTTTGGGAGCGAAACGGAGGGGCGTGAGTAACTCTGCTTTGAAAAACTTTTCAAGCGTTTGGCGATTGATGCCGTAGGTAATACAAACTTCTTTGGGTAAAAAATAACGGTCTGACGATTGACCAGGAGGAGATGTGTTTGTATCAAGTCTTTGCTTGATTTCAGCTAATTCTGTAAGGATTCTTTCCGCAAAATTAGGGCTTTCGGTGGGGTGTACGTATGATTCCATTTGTCTATTATGATTAAATAATAGACAATAGTATTAAATAGTTTTTATAATAAATACATTTTAATAAAATATATTATTTTATTAAAATGTCCCATTCTTGATTAGCAAATCAATATCAATAAATATCTTATCTATTTTTTCTTTAGTATGGATAAAATAAGATAAAAAAAATGCTTTTAAATCGCCCTCTGTATAATCTAAGATTGTTGCATCAAGTTCAGCATAAGGTGTTGTTCCACTTGACCTAAGTAAACCATAAAATATATTAAAATGCCATATTTCGGACGGAAACCTTACTCGCATTTGTTGAAATACGGGTTTTCTCATTTCAAAAAAATTTAATAATTCTAAGGCACTTATATTACAATCTGGAGCTTCTATCGAATATTGAATTGCATGATAATAATTGTTAAATTCTGCCCTTTCATCTTCATTGAGTTCTTCTCTACCTGTCTGTTCTCTAATCTCATTTAATGCTAATTCTACTGCAAAATTTTTCAATTCAAATTTTAGACCTCTATCTATTTCTTTATTAAACGCAAAATCGGCATAAGAAAAACCAAGTAGAGCGTCTTTCAAATCGAATGAATTCTCAGTAAACAATTCAATATCTTCTTCTGCCGTATTACCCAAATTCTTTTTAGTTATTGCTAAGTAATGATTATAATAATCCGTCAAATTAAATTCGATAAATTTTCTTTCTCTTTCAAAAAGGTTTTTAGTTTCTTCCTCCTCTAACATTTCTTTAAATTCTTCATCATTGGAACATAACGCTTCCGTTGCACTTCTAATATTTGTCATTTTCCTATTAAATGTAATTTGAACATAAACAGGATACCATGGAGTAAATGGATAATTTTCTTCCGACTTATCAATCATTTTATTAAAATTCACTCGCTTATTCAAGTAAAATTTTACTGTTACTTTCTTTTCCAACTTATGCTTTTTATACCCCCCCCTTGCTTTACGCTCATACTGTCCCCTGCCTTTCTTGGTGGGGGTTTCTTTGTTATCAATTCCTTGTAATGCTTCCATGTTTACCACTTAATTTTAGATAATTTCTGTCTTTTATTATTTATGTGAGCGTATTTAAGTGTTTGTTCAGCCTTACTATGTTGCATAATGTCCTGTAAAAGTCGAAAATCTATTTTAACCTCTCCTAATGTCCCAAATGTATCCCGTGCATCTTTAAAACATATCGCTTTGGGTATTTTGGCTTGTTTTGCCAGTACTTTAAGCACTTTATTGACCTTTGGGTTAGTCAAGCCTTTAAAAAGTGTTTTTCTATCGTCCAACGCCATATACTTCTTAGCAATGATTTCGGGTTTACCTCCATACAATATTCCTAATGGTAGATTGCCCTTTTTAAGTGTCTTTCCTGCCACATATAACAATGTCAAACCATCTGATTCTTCTAAAAAATTACTTCTTTTCAGTTTATAAATATCATTAAATCGAAGGCTTGTATAAGCACCAAAAAGAAACATATCCCTCACTTTTTCTTGAAATACTTGTGTTTTATCAAATGTGAGTTGTTCAAAACGCTCCATTTCTTCTTCGGTCAAAAAGTCTGATTTTGATTCTTGTTTCTTAACTTTAAAATCAGAATACGGATTTCCTCTGTGATTGATAAAATCGCCTTTGATAGCACGTAGAATATATTTTTTAAAGTGCTTGTGGTGTTTGGCTATTGTATTAGTATGTAGCTGTTTTCCACGCAAAAAAAACTCAAAACCTTCAATAAGTGAGTAGCTTATCTCTGAAAATGCAACTTCGGGCTTGTATTCCTTAAAAAGTGTAATTGTCAATTTTCTATCACGCCACGAAGGTTGATTCAATACCTTTTCCGCTTCGTGCTGTGCTACCATGAATGTAGTAAACGAAGTGTTTATAGGAATAGCTTCAACGATGGGCTTGCCGAACCCTTCAAAATGATTGAGATTGAATGAATGATGCTCTTTGCGGTAGTCGGCTTCAAAGATTGAAAGCTCGTAGAGTAACTGATTTATTTTTCGGTGTAGCGATAGGTCTTTGGGAACGTCTTTTTTGTCGTTCCAGTCGGAGGGCTTCACATAGACTTCTGTGGAGTAAAACCGTGTTTGACCGTTGAGATACATTCTAATCTGAATTAGTGCTTCACCGTTAGAATTTAACTTGTTTTTTCGGTTGAACCGTAGCGAATAACTGACAAATAATGAGTTCATGTACTGTTTGCGTTAATGTTTCTGCAAACATACCCTTACAAAGTCAGAGTTCTACGGTACTAAAACGGGTACTCAATGTAATATCATCTAATATATTTTAATAATATCTAATGATAAAAATAAGGCTATTTTAGTACCAAAACGGAATCCCTAAAAACACGTAAAGCACTGAATATCAGTGCTTTACGTAATTTAACTGCGGTCTGGACGGGACTCGAACCCGCGACCCCCTGCGTGACAGGCAGGTATTCTAACCAACTGAACTACCAAACCGTTTGTACTGTTGCGTCTTAAAACATTAAAAAATATTTCTCTGTTTGTTTAACGTGGTGCAAAGGTACAACTATTATATTTGTGTGTCAAGTCTTAAACAAAAAAAACATGAAAATTTCTCGACCAACAGAAAACGAGTACAACGTAGCTTCGTTCCAATACCGTTATATTCAAGCAGTTACGGGTGAAGATGCCTTCAAAACTTTACGTGAAAATATTTCAGTTGTGGAGAACTTTTATAAAAACATTCCTGCTGAAAAGCTACATTATCGCTATTCCGAAGGAAAATGGACACCAATTGAGGTACTCGGACATATTATTGATACCGAAAGAATTTTGGCATATCGTGCCTTGTGCATCGCCCGTGGCGAAAAACAATCTTTGCCTGGATTTGAAGAAGAAGATTATGTAAAAGCAACAAATTTTGAGAAACAATCACTTAAAAACCTTTTGTTGCAATACAAAGCCGTTAGAAAAGCCAATATTATGCTATTCAAAACTCTTACAACAAAAGAATTGAAACGCATCGGCAAAGCAAATAATATTAATTATTCAGCAGGAGCAATGGCTTGGCTCATTACTGGGCACGAATTACATCACCTCAATATCCTGAAAGAACGCTATCTTTGAGAATTACATATTTTTTACACTTACTATAAAACATTGATTATGAAACAAAAACTATACTTCATCACGTTCCTAATCGCTACGGCGACCGTTCTAAATTGTTCATTCTACATTAATTCTGAAGCTCAGTCATTGAGTACAGTTGAGAAAAAAGTAATTGAGTATGTGAAAACCAATATGCCCCAAACCGAAAAACTCTTAATTGATGCAGTCAATATCAATAGTGGAACACTCAACCACGAAGGCGTGCGTCAAGTCGGTCAACTTTTCAGAAGTGAATTTGATGCAATGGGTTTTACAACCGAATGGGTTTCACTTCCCGATTCACTCAATCGTGCTGGGCATTTAGTAGCTTACCGAAAAGGAAATAAAGGCAAAAAACTCTTCTTGATTGGTCATTTAGATACTGTTTTTGAGAAATCAATGCCCGCAGGACCTTTTACTCGCCTCACAGACTCAACTGCAACAGGTCAGGGGGTAAATGACATGAAAGGCGGCGATGTAATGGTCATTGCTGCACTGAAAGCACTTCATGCACAAGGTTTACTCGATGATACATCTATCACGATTTATTTTACAGGCGACGAAGAAAGTGCAGGAAAACCTTCAAGTATTAGTCGAAAAGATTTTATTGATAGAGCAAAACAATGTGATGTTGCTTTAGCTTATGAAACTGCCCAAAGTTTTGATATTGCTGCTACTGCTCGCCGTGGAGCAAGTGGTTGGGAGTTGGTTACACATGGAAAAACAGGTCACTCGTCTGGTGTTTTTAATAAAAACATGGGTTATGGGGCAATTTATGAAGCCGCTCGAATCTTAGACGAATTTCGTGAGTCGCTGAGTCAAGAAAAATATTTGACATTTAATCCTGGTGTAATTGTAGGAGGAACAGAAGTAAATTATGACCCTACACAAGCCAAAGGCACTTCTGTTGGCAAAACTAATATTGTAGCTCAAAAAGTTGTCGTAACAGGCGATTTAAGGTTTTTAACAGAAGCCCAAAAAGATGCAGCAAGAGTTAAAATGAAATACATTGCAGCGAAAAACCTGAATGGAACAACTTCTGAAATAAAATTTTCGGACGGAATTCCTGCCATGGAACCCACCGAGGCTAATAATAAACTTTTGGCTGTACTCGACAAAACAAGTCAAGACATGGGTTTAGGGCCTGTAAAAGCTGGCGACCCAGGTTCTCGTGGAGCAGGTGATATTTCTTATATTGCTCAATATGTTGCATGTCTCGATGGCTTGGGTGCTTCGGGCAGAGGTGCTCACGCCCCAGGAGAAACCATCAATTTGAAAGAATACCCTACTCTTACGCAACGAACAGCCTTATTAATTTATCGCTTAACGAGGTAAAAAAGTCAATAGTCTTCAGTCCATAGTCGGCAGTATTTAGAAGTTAATACTTTTTTTAGTAAAACAGACAAACAAAACTATCGACTATGTACTGCCTCTATTGACTATTTTTTTCGGTATCTACAAAGTGAATTATCAGGCTCTAAATAATAGGATTTAAAATTAAGTGCTTTTTTATCCATGCAGCCTTTTAAATTTAACAATTCAATATTTTTGAAATCAATTGCATGACTTTCAGCTTGCATAGCAATGTACCCTTCTTTCAGCAGTGTCCCATCTTTTTTTGCCCATGCTTCGCCATCTTTTACTTTATCAATAGCAAAATCGTAGGGTTTACCCAAAAAACCACCCCCAATTTTAGGATTTTGAAAAGTCAAAACAGTATCTCCTTCTATTAAATGATAAACCACCTTACTACCCACAACTATTGCTTCTGCTTTTACCCATTGATCTCCGTCATACGTTTTTGAATCTGAATCGATGCAATGTGCCTTTTGCAACTTTCCATTCATGTCTACAATCGTCCCTGGCGTACAAATGTTTCCTGTGGTACGTTTACCTGTTCCGAGTCCACCTAATAATTGCATTTCAAGCGAAACTGGAAAATCTTGGTCTTTGCCATTACTCGCTGCCGATTGCGAATGAAGCATGATTCCGCTATTTCTCACATTCCAAGTTGCTCCGCCTGGCACTTGATTTCCTTGAAAACGATATTCAAAACGTACTCTATAATGCGAAAACGGCGTTTTATAGTAGATATGACCATATTTTGCATCAAAATTTTGGTATTCTCTATAATTTACTCGCATCATCTTATCTTCTACCAAAAATGTGTTTTTATAATTATCATTCATTTCATGTCCAGCAATTTTCAAGTCCCAGCCTGTCAAATCTTTTCCATTGAAAAGCGATTGCCATTCTTCTTTATCTACTTTCTTTTGGGCAAAAACAGCTGACCAGCAATAGGTTATGAATAAAATATAGATGAGTTTTTTCATTATTATAAAATGTTTTTACAAAAAATTAAGGTTGAATATGATTGAAATTGTATTGTAGAGCTAAACTTTTGCCGTAATTTTACGAGTATCAAACTTATGAATAATCTATGAAGACAATGTTGTTTTTATAGATTATTTCTTAGAAAAAAAATTGTTTTGAAAATACATTATGAAAATCCAATGACAATAAATGAAATATGCAACCATCTCGAAGACTTCGCCCCTTTGGCTTATCAAGAAAGTTATGACAATGCAGGCTTAATTATTGGCAACACAAACACCGAAATTACTGGAATTTTAGTAACACTTGATTCGACCGAAGAGGTGATTGATGAAGCCATTGCAAAAGGTTGTAATTTAATAGTAGCACATCATCCGATTATTTTCAAAGGAATAAAAAAACTCAATGGTAAAAACTATGTTGAGCGAACAGTTATCAAAGCAATAAAAAACGATATTGCTATTTATGTAACACATACTAATCTTGATAATGTGAGTGGTGGCGTCAATTTCAAAATTGCACAACTACTTGATTTACAGCAAGTTAAAATCCTCGCCCCTAAAAATCAGGTATTGATGAAGTTGATAGTTTTTGTGCCAATCGAAAATACGCAGACGGTTTTAAATGCTCTTCACGAAGCTGGTGCTGGTGTGATTGGCAATTATAGTCACGTGAGTTTTCGGGGGGAAGGTACTGGTAGTTTCAGACCAAATGCACAGGCAAATCCGACTATAGGTTCACCAAATATGCAAGAAAAAGTAAATGAAAATCGGGTTGAAGTAATTTTTCCTGCCTATATCAAAAATAGAGTTTTGGCTGCAATGTATCGAACACATATCTATGAAGAAGTGGCACACGACATTATTTTATTAGAAAATCAAAATCAAGAAGTTGGCTCTGGAGCAATTGGCGAACTTGCGGAAGCTTTGTCTGAAAAAGATTTTTTGCAATATTTGAAACAAAAAATGAGTGTTTCGGTCATTCGTCATACAAATCTATTAAGTAAATCAATCAAAAAAGTAGCAGTCTGTGGCGGAGCTGGTGGCTTCTTGTTAAATGACGCTATCGCTCAAAACGCCGATATTTTTATTACATCCGATTACAAATATCATGAGTTTTTTGATGCCGATAAACGCATTATTATTGCCGATATTGGGCATTATGAATCAGAACAATTCACAAAAGAATTGTTGAAAGATTATATTTGCAAAAAAATGTTTAACTTTGCAGTCCATTTGTCGGTAACACCCACAAATCCAGTAAATTATTATTATTAAAATGGAGTTTTTAAGAATAAATCAAGACGATAATAGATATTATGGAATTAACAGTTGCACAAAAATTAGAAACACTGCTTAAACTTCAAACAATTGATTCTCAATTAGACGAGTTAAGAAAATTACGTGGCGATTTACCTGACGAAGTTCGTGATTTGGAAGATGAAGTTATCGGTTTTGAAACTCGTATTGGTAAATTCAAAAAAGAAATTGACATCTTAGATTCGGAAGTGAATGCTTACCGAATGAATAAAAAAGATGCCGAAAAACTAATTCAGAAATACAAAGACCAGCAGATGAATGTTCGCAATAATCGTGAATATGATGCTATTTCTAAAGAATTAGAGCTTCAAGAACTCGAAATTCAGTTGGCTGACAAGCGTATCAAGGAAACTGAATTTAAGATAAAAAACAAAAATACTGAAATTTCGGACGTTGAAACTTCGATGGCCAATCGTAAGAAAGACCTCGAAACCAAACGCAAAGAATTGGATGTATTGGTTGCCGAAAGTCAAGAAGACGAAAAGAAACTTTCTGTTGGAAGAGATAAAGCTGCAGCAAATGTTGAAGAGCGTTTGGTAAATGCTTACAACCGTATTCGTAACAATGCCGAAAATGGCTTGGCAATCGTTATGGTAAAGCGTGGTGCATGCGGTGGATGTTTCAACATCGTTCCACCACAACGCCAGGCTGATATTAAAGACAAGAAAAAAATCATCGTTTGTGAACATTGCGGGCGTATCTTGGCAGATGTAGATGCCATTGAGATTTCAAGAAAATAATTAATTTTTTTGCTTAAAAATAGCCAAATTTTCAAATAAATATTGAAAATTTGGCTATTTTTGTTTCATTACAATCTTTCTTTATGTGGTCTTCGTAAGTGATAAAAACCTCAAAATTGAAATAATCTGTGTTAAAAAATATTCATACCTCTTTAAAATTTACGAAAGCTAAATCGTCAATTATTTGCTACTTATTTTTCACAGTCAATTGTTACGCTGCCGATTTCGATTTTACGCCAAATCTTCAAAAAGCTTATTCCGAAATTTTCAAATTAAGAATTCAATCTGGAAAAGATTTACTTGCCAAAGAAAAGCAAAGTCCATTTAAAATTTACTTAGAAAATTATGTTGATGTTATTGAATTATTAAATTCTGAAAATGAAGTAGCTTACGAGAAAATATTCCAAAAAGAAGATGAAAGGCTTGAATTGATTGAAAATCTGGATACTGGAGGCATTTCGCAAAAATCTCCTTACAATCGTTTTTTGCGAGCAGAAATAAAATTACATTGGGCTTTATTAAAAATCAGGTTTGGACACGAAGTAAAAGCAGGATGGAATGTCATTCAGGCTTACCGATTATTGGAAGAAAATCAGAAGCTATTCCCTAATTTTTTACCCAATCAAAAGTCTTTGGGATGTTTGCATGTTTTGTTTGGCTCTGTGCCAGAAAACCAAAAATGGATAACCAAATTCTTAGGTCTTAGAGGCAATATTCAACAAGGAATGAACGAATTACGACAAGCCGCTAAAGATAAAACTTGGGGCCTTGAATCTAAGTTTTGTACGTTTTTCATTCAAGCTTATGTATTAAAATTTGATGAGAAACAAAACACAGAATTACTACAACTGATTGATAATCAATCAGATAACTTAAATTTATTTTTGATAGCAACTGCCGTTTCGCTTAAAGAAAACCATACAGAACAAGCCATAGAATTATTGAAAAAATTTCCGACTGATGCAGCCTACATTTACTTCCCAATTTTTGAATTATACAAAGCCGAAACTCAACTATTCAAGGACAATTATACCCAAGCAAGCACTGCCTATTTAACCTATTTAAAGAATTTTAAAGGCAAAGGTTTTGTGAAAGATACCTACTACAAACTGTTTGTATGTAACTGGCTTGCGGGCGATGAAAAAAAAGGAAGATTTTACCTTACAAAAATTCCCCTGAATGGAAATGTCCTTGCAGAATCGGACAAAGCTGCTCAAAAATTTTATGAAAACTACATAAAAACCAATATTTTGCCCAACAAAACGCTCTTAAAACTTCGTCTTGTGTTTGATGGCGGTTATTTTGAACAGGCTGCAAAAGATGTAGATAACCTTTCGGAGAAAAATTTCACAAACACCAAAGACCAAGCCGAATTTGATTATCGAGCTGGTCGTATTTACCAAAAACTTACGCAATACGACAAAGCAATTAGTTTTTTTGAGCAAGCCATTAATCTAACTGATGGTCAAGAATGGCATTTTGGGGCGAGTTCATCATTGCAATTGGGCTATATTTTTCAAGCAAAAGCTCAAAAAAGTAAGGCAAAAACCTATTTTGAAAAAGCAATTTCGTACAAACGCCACGAATACAAAACTTCAATAGACAATAAAGCTCGTGCTGCTTTGACCGAAATGGGGTATTGATCTCAAATTTCAAAAGATATTTCCTTAAAATCAAAGAATTCAATTTCGCCGTTGACTGACATAATTAAATGCCCAGTTGGTGCGATATCTATAATTTTTCCTAAAAAACGCTCGCCATTTTTGCTAAAAAAGTGCGTTTCTTGATAGCGATACAAAATTTCAAGATAAGTTTCTTTTTGCTTTGAATAATGCCCGTTTTTTAGTTGCAAATAATATTTTTCAAGGCTTACGCACAATTCGCCAATCAGTTTTTCAATATCAAATTCGCCTAAATTTTGCGTTGCTAAACGAAGCGAAATTGCTCGATTATTGGTTTCAGCAAAACTTAACTGGTTGATATTCAATCCAATACCAATGACCGAATAGGCAATTCTACTCCCAAAAAGTGTATTTTCGATTAAAACACCGCCCATTTTTCGGTCGCCTACGTATATATCATTAGGCCACTTAACTTTCAAATTATTTGGTAAATATTGACTCAGAAACTCATAGATTCCGAGCGAAATTGCAATGTTTAATCTAAACTGTTCGGTAGCACTCAAAAAGGCGGGTTTCAAAATAAACGAGGCCGTAATATTCTGACCAGGCAAGGCCTCCCATGAGTTTCCACGCTGTCCACGCCCAGCGGTTTGGTCAGACGTTATGACAATTGTACCATCAAAAACTTGTTTATTTTGAATTATTTCAGCGGCAATATCGTTAGTTGAATGACAACTTGGCAGATAAATCGTTTTTTTGCCGAGAAATAACGTTTTGGGTTGAAAATTGTGCAACTTTACAGTAATTTAGCGTTTTATAAAACGTATTTTAAAAAATATTTTTTCGTGATGTTCGTACAGTCACTATTTACAAAGCGAACCGCTCACAAAATTAACCGAAGATAAGATTGAATGAAAGAAATTAAAGAACTTTCTGGTGATGAATTAAGTCGCTTAGTAGTACAGGGAATGTTAGAAAAAAAAGCGGCAAATATTGTAGTAATGGATTTGCGAAAAGTAAAAAACTCCATAACTGACTTTTTTGTTATTTGCTCTGGAAACACCGACACACAAATTGATGCAATTGCAACTTCTGTTGACGAAGAAGTTTTTAAAGCCTCTAGAATAAACCCTTGGCACCAAGAGGGTAAACAAAACAAGGAATGGATTTTGCTGGACTACATTGATGTAGTCGTTCATGTTTTCAGAAAAGACCGTCGAAAATTCTACGATTTAGAATCTCTATGGGGTGATGCCGAAATTTCGCAAATAGCCGAAAGTATGGAGCCTGAGCCTGAAAAACAAATGATGTTTAATTAATGTTGTAAACATTGAGCCTTTACAGCGTTCAAGACTCTGTGAAGGTTATTTTTATACAAATAACTGTTACATTAAATTTTGAAAAACTAACGAAAATGGCTGACAACAACAGTAATGAGTTTCCGAAAAGAAAACCATCAAGCAACAGTAATGGTGGCTTGCAAGGTTGGATAGTAGCGGCAATTATCATGGGTATTATAGGCTTTTTACTTTTTTCGAGACAAGCAACTCTTGCTCCTATTAAGTACAAGCAACTCGAACAAATGATTCTGCAAAAAGATGTTGAAAAAGTGGCAGTAGTAGAAGGTAACCGCAGCGTTGAGGTTACGCTTACTCGTGATGCTCTCCAAAAACCTGAATACAAGAAAGAATTAGGCAATAATCGTTATAATGCTGGTGGTCCTCATGTAAAAATTGATGTGGTTTCGGTCGAATCTTTTATGAACGAATACCGTGAGTTTTTGAAAAGTCCACAAATTGACGAGAATTATCGCCAAACACTTTATCCCGAAAGCGTTGAACGACAAGACATGATGAATATGGTTTGGCAATTGCTTCCATTTATTGTTGTGCTTGGTTTAATGTATTTTTTGATGAGCCGTATGGCAGGTGGTGGCGGTCCAGGCGGACAAATTTTCAACATTGGAAAGTCAAGAGCCGCATTATTTGATGCCGATAGCAAAGTAAAAATTACTTTTAATGACGTTGCTGGCTTAGAAGAAGCCAAAGAAGAATTGCAAGAAATTGTAGATTTCTTGAAAACTCCAAAAAAATACACTGAATTAGGCGGTAAAATCCCGAAGGGAGCATTACTTGTAGGCCCTCCAGGAACAGGAAAAACTCTTTTAGCAAAAGCCGTTGCAGGTGAAGCAAGCGTACCATTTTTCTCCCTTTCAGGTTCAGACTTCGTTGAAATGTTTGTGGGTGTAGGTGCTGCTCGTGTACGTGATTTGTTTAAACAAGCCAAAGAAAAAGCTCCTTGTATTATCTTTATTGATGAGATAGATGCCGTTGGTCGCTCACGAGGACGTGGTTCAATGCCAGGTGCAAACGACGAACGTGAAAATACGCTAAATTCATTGTTGGTTGAAATGGACGGTTTTGGTTCAGATGCTGGAATTATCATTCTCGCTGCCACTAACCGACCAGACGTTTTAGACCCAGCATTGATGCGTCCAGGTCGTTTCGACCGCCAAATCAGTGTTGATGTGCCAGATTTAGTTGGTCGTGAAGCAATTTTCAAGGTTCACATGAAGCCTTTGAAACTTTCTGACAATATTGATGTAAAGAAATTGGCAGCTCAAACACCTGGTTTTGCAGGTGCTGAAATCGCCAATGTTTGTAACGAAGCAGCCCTTTTGGCAGCTCGCCGTGGCAAACCATCTATCGAAATGAAAGATTTTCATGATGCTATTGACCGTGAAATTGGTGGTTTAGAAAAGAAAAATAAATTAATTTCGCCAGAAGAGAAAGAAATTGTGGCTTACCACGAAGCAGGTCATGCAGTAGCAGGTTGGTTCTTAGAACATGCCAATCCGTTAGTAAAAGTAAGTATCGTACCTCGTGGAATTGCAGCTTTAGGTTATGCACAATATTTACCAAAGGAACAATATTTGTACCGCACTGAGCAGCTTTTTGACGAAATGTGTATGACTTTGGGTGGGCGTGCTGCCGAAGATGTAGTTTTTGGAAAAATCTCGACAGGTGCGTTGAGCGACTTAGAGCGTATTACGAAGAGTGCTTATGGCATGATTAGTATTTATGGTATGAATGACAAAATCGGAAATGTTTCGTTTTATGATTCAAAAGGTCAGGGCGAGATGTCGTTTACAAAACCATATTCTGAAGATACAGCCAAAATCATTGACGAAGAAGTAAAAAAATTGATTCAAAGTGCGTATGTTCGTACAAGAGAATTATTGATGGATAAAAGAGATGAGTTAGAGAAAATAGCTCAGGAATTACTAAAAAAAGAAATTCTTTATCAATCTGACTTAGTTGATTTAATTGGTAAGCGTCCTTTTGAAAAATTGACAAATTATCAGGAATTCATGGACAAGATTGATACACCAACTGAAGAAAATGTTCCAATTGTTACTGCTGGTAGCAGTTCACCAAGTGATAATCAACAAATCAGTTAGTAGAATTACGCATTCATAAAAAAAGGTCATCAATTAGTTGATGACCTTTTTTGTACCATTATTTTACATAAATTACTATTCAATAAAATGCCAACAAACACCAGCAATGTCAATTAAAATGACTTCTTTGCCATAAGGTTGTTTCGTTGGTAGCCCTAATCTGACTCCAAATTTTTCTGGCAATTGTTTTTCAGTTACATCCTTCCAAAACTCCTCTACATTACTTACCCTTACACTTAGCATTAAGTTTTGTGCAAATTCGATATTATCATAGCTCTGCAAGATGAATTTACATCCGTCTCTTTCAAAACCTACAAAGTTTCCATCATCCCAATTGATTTTAAAACCTAATTCTTGAAATAGTTGTTTAGAACCTTCAAAATTACTACCTGATGGAACAAATGGCTCAATTGATAAAAATTTCATACGATATAGTTTTTTATGATGCAAAAAAATTAAAAAGACTCAACGAATCAAACCCAGTGTAATTTGAAATAAACTCGGCAACATCTGAAACCTTGAAGGGTTACTTGAAGGGCCAAGTTCGTAATCTACGGCATTTGAAAGCCCTTGTTCGTAACGTCCTTCAATAAAAATATGTTTGAATTCAAAGCCAATTCCTGCGTTAATACCAAAGGCTGGTTTAGTAAATAATTCTTTCTTAAAATCGTTTGCCGTATAAATTTGTAAAGTTTCTTCTAATTCCTTGTTAAAATTCAGTGGAAAACTCATTAAAGGGCCCGCAAAAACTCGTCCTTGTCGAAAACGAATACCAAGAGTTAAAGGAATATCAACAGTCGTGTAAGACGCATTCACTCTTTTGAAAAGCTTTCCATCGGATTGTAAAATATCAAACTTTCCTCCTTTTTTTGCATAAATAACTTCTGGCTGTAAATAAAATGAGCCACGTGTTATACGAACAAACACGCCACCCAAATATCCCATCACTGCTTGGGTATTATTTAGAAAATTATCTTTAATAAATGGTGTTTGAGGCAAGCCCGATGATGTTACCCTAACAACATTAGCCACATCTTTCAGATTGAAACTTCCAAAACTTAATCCTCCACGAATTCCTGATTGAAATTTCACAACATCTCGTTTATATTCGGCAGCATAACTCAGTGTAGTATCTTTCTCTATTTCTTTTTTATTTTTCTTTCGATTTTTAGCGTTCTTTTCATCTTCAAAAACAAATTGTTTTAACTTAACAGTGTCTTGTTTGATTTGTACAGAATCTTTTTTGACCTTGACCGTATCTTGTTTTATTTGTGCCAAAAGTGTAGTAGAAATAAAGCTCAATAGTAATAATAGTATTTTTTTCATCTCAAATTTGATATTTAACATGGGAAATTTGACAAATAGCTTACAAAAATCAAGCCATAATCAATCATTTTACGTCAATAATTGCTACAGTAAAACGCACTACACAAACTAATTTATCTTCTTCTGATGTAATTTTTATATCCCAAATATGAGTAGTTCGTCCGATATGCAAAGGTGTAGCTTTGGCATAAACCCAGCCACTACTCACGCTTCTTATATGATTTGCATTAATTTCCAGTCCCACGGCACGTTGAGTAGTTGGGTCAGTTAAACACATAAAAGATGCCACACTTCCCAAACTTTCGGCCAAAACTACCGATGCACCACCATGCAAAATACCAAAAGGCTGTTGAGTTCGGTGGTCAATGGGCATTCGAGCTGTAATATAATCTTCTCCGATTTCTAAATATTCAATTCCAAGATGCTCGTCCATAGAATTATTACCAAAAGACCGTATTGCGTTGAAATCCAAATTTTTACTAAACATTTTATTCGTATTAAATTTTTAACTGAATATAAGATGAAAATTAATTCTTATGAAAAATCACCCGAATGATTAAATCAGTGGACTAAGTTTTTGTAATTTTGTGACAAATTTTAGTTTTAAAACTTAAAACTAAGGTTTGTTTTAGAGACTTTCAATTTTAAATACTGATATTTTGCTTACCAAAACAATTTACTTAATTCGGCACGGTGAAACTGAGTTCAATCGAATGGGAATCGTACAAGGGAGTGGCATAGATTCTGACCTTAATGAAACAGGGATTTTACAAGCCCGTGCATTTTTTGAAACTTATCGACATATTGTTTTTAATAAAATTTATACCTCTCAGCTTCGCCGTACGGTTCAATCTGTTCAAGAATTTATAAATCTTGATACTCCTTTCGAACAGCATGAAGGGTTGAACGAAATCAGCTGGGGAGAAAAAGAAGGTAAAGTTCCCAATTATCTCGAAGACAAGTTCTACTTAGAAGTAATTGCCAATTGGGGAAAAGGGAAAACCGATATTCCTGCTGCACCATTGGGCGAAACTCCCGAAGAAGTAGTAGCTCGCCAAAAACCAGTTGTTGATATTATTTTGTCTCGTCCAGCAGAAGAAACTATTTTGATAGCCATGCACGGTCGAGCCATCAGAATTTTATTAACTCATATACTCAATCGTCCCTTGTCTGATATGGATGCCTTTGAGCATACCAACCTTTGCTTATATAAACTCGTATATTCATATAAAGAAAAAACTTTTCAACTCGAAATAGCCAACGATGTTACTCATTTAACACTACTTTCGGCCTAAGAATACTTCCGTTTATCGAATCATATTTCCATTGATGTATAAATGACTTATCTCTGGAAAAGTTTTTATAGTTTTATATGTAGGAAATAGAATAATGGATAAAAATAGACTATATTGGTTTTTTCAGGTTGTTGGCTGGACTTTATATTTCTGCAACGAAATATTTGTTTATACAATAGAATACGGTTATGAAAATCAATTAATTCTCAATGCTTTTGCAAATATAGTCATTGCTATTTTATTAACTCATGCCTTCAGATTTATCGTAAAAAAATATAATTGGATTTCTCACCCGCTTTCTCAATTAGCTATTCGGGTATTAGTTGGTATTTTTGTTATGACTGATATTTTGGTTGCTCTCAACCTTCCGTTAGATGCCAAATATACAGGACAATTACTCACAGATACGCCTATTTTAGCTATTGAATATTTCATAAATTTGGCAAAACCATTATTGGTTTGGGTACTTATTTATCTTTTTTATCATTACTCTGAAGAAAAAGGTCAAAAAGAAATAGAGGGCTTAAAACTAAAATCTTCAATTAAAGAAACTGAGTCTAAGATTTTGAAAGCTCAAATGAACCCTCATTTTATGTTTAATGCCTTGAATAGCATTAGGGCATTGGTAATAGAAGACCCAACCAAAGCTCAGCAAGGTATTACACAATTATCAAATATTTTGCGTAGCTCGCTCATTGCTGATCGCCGTACTACAATTTCCTTAAAAGAAGAATTACGCACTATTGAAGATTATCTTGCCCTCGAAAAAGTACGCTACGAAGAACGACTGCAAACAAAATGGGTTGTTGATGCTGATACGCTCGGCATTCAAGTTCCGCCGATGATGTTACAAACTTTGGTCGAAAATGCAATCAAACATGGTGTACAGAAAGCTATTGGATGGGGATTCATCGAGATAAATACAAGTTTGGTTGACAATAAACTTTATATCAAAATACGAAATACAGGTCAGCTTTTCAGTACCGAATCTGATTCAGAATCTGGTGGCTTTGGTCTAAAAAACACAGCCCAACGCTTAGATATTTTGTATGGAAATGAGGCTTCATTTAAAATTTATCAAGAAAATAGCCTAACCGTTTGTGCAGAAATTACAATTCCAGAAAAAAACAATGACTATAAAAATAGTACGCTGGCAAATGCAGAATTGAAAGGATAAATGTTAATAATAATTCGTAAATTCATTAATTTACCAATACACAAATAATATAATGAAAGCACTCATCATTGATGACGAACGATTGGCACGCAACGAATTGCGTCGTTTATTAGAAAATTTTCCAAAAATTGAAATTATAGGCGAAGCTGCCAATGCCGACGAAGCATTAAATCTGATTGATGAACTATCTCCTGACTTGCTTTTTTTGGATATTCAAATGCCAGGAAAAAATGGTTTTCAATTACTCGAAGCCATCGAAGGAAAAGTACCAGAGGTTATTTTTACAACTGCTTATGATGAATATGCACTAAAAGCCTTTGAGTTTAACGCCCTTGATTACTTGATGAAACCCGTTGATATTCAGCGTTTGTCTGAGGCCATTCAAAGAGTCGAAGAAGAGCAAATGCACGAAGTTGAACGAAAAGAAGGTATTAAACTTTTGGGTGAAACAGACCAAGTATTTGTGAAAGATGGTGAAAAATGCTGGTTTGTAAAACTTGGAAAAGTTCGTTTGTTTGAATCAATGGGTAACTATGTACGTTTGCATTTCGACGACCAAAAACCAATGATTTTGAAATCATTGAATAGCCTCGAAGAACGCCTCGACCCTAAAATCTATTTTCGAGCCAATCGTAAGCATATTATCAATTTAGCTTGGATTGATAAAATCGAACCATGGTTTTCGGGTGGACTTTTGGTTACGCTAAAAACTCCTGAAAGAGGTACAAATATCGAAAAAATTGAAATTTCTCGCCGTCAGGCAATCAAATTTAAAGATTTAATGAGCCTTTAGAAACCATTGATAGAATTGTTACGACTCAGGTTCTACCCTGAATTAGTTAAATTGAATAAAAAGTATTAATCTTACTTCATCTTGTTAGATATAGAAATCATATCGAAATTTG
>NZ_JAYWCU010000006.1:0-64841 GCF_043780375.1 Emticicia sp.
ACCGTAGCGGTGCTATGCTTTCAAAATTTCCTCAATTTTCGCTTGAAAATCTACTATTTTTCAATCATAAAACACTTTCGCAAGAAGTCTAATAAATAATCCTATTTTTGCAAACCTTGAAGATTTTAACTTCGTAAAACGCCCATCTATCTCTCAATAAATGGGCGTTTTTCATAAAAACACTATCGACTATTTACTTTCTTTTACATATTTTCTCAACCATTCATTTTGCTCCCAAAGCATGTGTAGCAAGTTTTCCTTGCCTCGGTAGCCATGTGCTTCGTAAGGTAAAAATACAAAACGTACTGTTCCACCATGACCTTTGATAGCACTAAACATGCGTTCACTATTGATGGGAAAGGTTCCAGGATTATCGTCAGTATCGCCATGAATCAACAAAAGTGGTGTTTTGATTTTATCAGCGTAACTAAACGGACTCATTTTGTAATACAAATCTGGTGCTTCCCAATAAGTTCTATCTTCAGCTTGAAAACCAAATGGTGTTAAAGTTCGGTTATAAGCACCGCTTCGTGCAATTCCTGCCTTAAAAAGTTTGGTATGACTCAATAAATGGGCAGTCATAAAAGCACCGTAGCTATGTCCGCCAGCCGCAACTCTGTTTCTATCACCTACGCCCATTCCTGCCAAATGATTGATGGCGGCCTCGGCGTTGAGTGTTAGTTGTTCAATAAAATCATCATTCGGTTTTGAATCTCCTCCTTTGCTCACAATTGGCATTTCGGCATTGTCAAGTACTGCAAAACCCTGTGTAACGTAGTAAATCGGACTTCCCCACGCAATAGTTATGAACTTATTCTCGCTTCCACGCACCTGTGCGGCATCAGCGGCATTGTTAAATTCTCTTGGATACGCCCACAAATAAACTGGCAATGCTCCGTCTCGCTCTTTATTATAACCTTTTGGCAAATATAAATCTCCTGTAAGCTCAATACCGTCTTTGCGAGTATATTTCACTTTTTGCTTACTTACACCAACCAAACCAGGGTAAGGATTTGTAAATGCCGTTATAGGCATATCGGCTATTTTTAATTTTAAGTTTTTAATATAAAAATTTGGCACATCGGTTTTAGACTCTTTTCGGGTAATAAACTTTAAATTTTTTGAATCTAAAACATCTACTACGAATTCAAAAGTACCTTCGCTGCATCGCCAAAGTTGTTCGGTTTTCTTGGTATCAAAATCAAAAAGGCTCAAAAATGGCAAATCACCTTTAGGAGAAGAACCCGCAGTATTATTCAAGAAAACCTTGTTTCCTTCTACTAAAATAACTTGTTTACCATAGTTGTTTTTTGTCATTAAGGGCGTTCCTGGATTACCGTAAGCATCAGTAATATTTCTTTCAAACAGCGTAGATAAGGTTTTGCTACTGCTATTATATCTACTTACTTTGAAAGTTTGCTTGCCCGTAAGTGCTTCCGAAACCCACGCAAAGTTTTCATTTCCCCAAGTTATTCCACGAAAACGCATCTTTGTTTTGAATAATTCTTGCTTTTCAGCCTTGAAAGGTGCAGTTTGAGCATAAACTACATCATGAAATTCCACATTCTTTTTTATCAAGCCACTGTCTAAAGGCATTGCCCAAACCAAAGTGGCTGCTTCGTCGGCTCTCCATTCAAAGCCTCTTGGAATATTCTGAACATTGTCATTACCTGTTGGTCTTGTTTCGGCACTTGGCAAGTCTGCAATGTCTTTCATCAATTTTCCACTAATATCTACTATCAAAATCGTAGTTGGAAAGCCACCAGCTGTAACTAAATATGAAAATGGTTTCTTCAAAATTTCCAACAAAAAGTATTTTTTATCGGGCGATAAAGTATAAGATTCATAAATGGCAGGTTTGCCAATAGGCGTTTCTACACCTCCACGATTAATGACCATTTGAGCGATTGACATAAACTCAAAAAGCTGTTCATCATAAGGCGTTTTGATTAAATCTTGGTAGGTTCGTCCAGGTGCAGCTTTTCCAATATTTTGCTGCACAGTTGGTCCTTTGGGCGTTATAGGTTTTGCAGGAGCTGCACTCGGAAGACTAACAGCCGTTTTATAAACAATCGCATTGTCATCAAACCAAGTTAAGTCCGCACCTAACACCACGTTTAATGCTTTTTTATTTACCTTCTTAGCTACTTTTGTTGATACATCAATAAGGTATAAATCAACTCTGCCGTTGGTAGTATTGGTGAATGCAATTTTCTTTTCATTAGGACTCCATCTTACATTACCTGCCAACATATTGGCTGGCAAACCAATAATTTTAAACTCTTTACCAGTTTTTATACTTTTCAGGGTAAAGTTATTGATGAAAGTTTGTCGGCTGGGCGAGAAATTATTCGGGTTTAATCTCAAACCCGCAATTCGAATTTCGGGCTGACCTAACTCCTCAACCGTAGGGTAGGAATTTCTTTCACTCTGCAACATCCATTCGCCTTGACTGTCGATGCTCACATCGGGCGTGGGTTTTGCCAAAAGTAAATCGGCTATTTCTTTGGGTGGGAGTTGATAATTTACGGCATCTTGTGAAAATGAACTAAAATACATGGCAAAGGTTGCCCATAAAAAGATAATTGTCTTATTCATTGCAAGTGTTAGTTAGTAAAATTGATGAAGAATGATTTAACAAAGTGAAATTAACGATTAAAAAGCATTTATGATATGTTTTGGCGACTTATACTGTAAAAAGGTAGACGTTTCAGTAGATTTATCTAATTCTTACCATCAATTTTTATAAAGTTACGTGTTCTTGATAATACCTTTAAAATTAGAACTATCACACTAAAAATATTGTTATATATAGTTAGCCAACTTTAGATTTCGCCCATTTTTAGAATTAATCCATCATGCCTTTTACACTCAAACCTATTGTCGCTCGTCAGGCTCTGACTTCAACCTACGGCTCAAATATTGCAATCAATCCTTATCAAGGATGTGTTTTTGCTTGCGAATTTTGCTCGGCTATTAAAATGAATTTTTTTACAGGTCGAACGA
Organism: Emticicia sp.; assembly: GCF_043780375.1. GTDB lineage: Bacteria > Bacteroidota > Bacteroidia > Cytophagales > Spirosomataceae > Emticicia. The sequence goes on from NZ_JAYWCU010000006.1 coordinate 3,007, forward strand.
AGGAAAAATGGGATAAAACTGGTTGGGGAACTTGGGTAGATTATAAAACTAACTTGGTGGAATTGCTCCACAAAGAAAAAGAGAAAATTAAAAAATCAAAGATTTATTTTGGCAATGCTACCGATATTTACATGCCTATCGAACGAAAATTAGGTTTAATTCCTCCAATTTTAGAATTTTTTCTTGAAAATCCACCCATCGAATTAGAAGTGCAAACACGTGGTACGGCTCGAGATATTGCCCGAGATATTCCATTATTGCAGGAATTATCAAAAAAAACGAGCGTCTTGGTAAGTTATTCGATTCATACTGACCGAGAAGATGTTAGAAAGATTTTTGAACCCAAAGCTCCCAGCTTACTGGAAAGAGAACGTGGACTAAGACTTTATAATGAAGCAGGCATCGAAACTCGACTTTCTTGTATGCCTATTTTACCACTAAATCCTGAAATCTATGCTGAGCGATTTGCTCCGTTCGTAACCAAACGAGTTTGGATTGCTACCATGAATCATAAACAATTAACCAAAGACTTATTTCAAAAACATTTTCCAGAGTGGTTAGATGAGTCATTTGTGGAAGCAATGATGCAAAAAACTCGTGAAGAGTTTGAGAAGCGAGGCGTTAAATCATTTTATAATTCTATTACGCCCGAAGCCAAAAAAGAACGTTGGGAATGGCGTGAGAAAAAAATAGTTGAACGTAAACTAAAACCGATTGCTGTAATAACCGATACGAATCAATTAAATCTATTTTAAAGATTCTATAAAATATCATAAAAAGCCCATCTATTTCTCAATAAATGGGCTTTTTTGTATAAAAATCTATTATTTCTTAATAACGATACATTTCTGATTTGAATGGTCCTTCAGTCGAAACGCCGATGTAAGCAGCTTGTTCAGCATCTAATGTTTCTAATTTTGCACCAACGTGAGCCAAGTGGAAAGCGGCTACTTTTTCATCTAATTGCTTAGGAAGTACATAAACTTTTTTCTCATATTTGCCAGGATTACCCCACAACTCCAATTGAGCTAAAACTTGGTTTGAGAACGAACATGACATCACGAATGATGGGTGTCCCATGGCACAACCTAAGTTTACCAAACGTCCTTCAGCTAAGATGATGATTTCTTTACCATCAACTTCATACATATCAACTTGTGGTTTGATTGTAGATTTTGTATGACCATAGTTTTTGTTCAACCAAGCCATGTCGATTTCGTTGTCGAAGTGACCGATGTTACAAACAATTGCTTTGTCACGCATATTTTTGAAGTGGCGGTCACGAATGATATTTACGTTACCAGTAGCCGTTACGAATATATTTGCACGAGTTACCGCTTCATTCATTGTTACAACTTCGTAGCCGTCCATTGCTGCTTGCAAAGCACAAATTGGGTCGATTTCAGTAACTAATACACGGCAACCAGCTCCACGAAGCGATTCTGCCGAACCCTTTCCTACATCACCATAACCTGCAACGGCAGCAACTTTTCCTGCCATCATAATATCGGTTGCACGACGGATAGCATCTACCAACGATTCTTTACAACCATATTTATTATCAAATTTCGACTTTGTAACCGAATCGTTCACGTTGATAGCTGGCAAGAACAACGTGCCATTTTTCATACGCTCATACAAACGGTGAACACCAGTTGTAGTTTCTTCCGACAAGCCTTTGATGCCTTCGATGTATTCTGGATACAAATCAAAAACCATATTTGTTAAGTCGCCGCCATCATCCAAAATCATGTTTAATGGATTTTGTTTTTCGCCAAAAAGCAAAGTTTGCTCAATACACCAGTCGAATTCTTCGGCAGTTTGACCTTTCCAAGCATAAACTTGAATACCAGCAGCAGCAATAGCAGCAGCGGCGTGGTCTTGTGTTGAGAAAATATTACAAGAAGACCAAGTTACTTCTGCACCCAACTCTACAAGGGTTTCAATCAAAACCGCAGTCTGAATTGTCATGTGTAAACAACCTGCTACTCTTGCACCTGCCAATGGTTTTGACGGGCCATATTCAGCACGGATTGCCATTAAACCTGGCATTTCGGCTTCTGCTAATTTAATTTCTTTGCGACCCCAATCGGCAAGCGTTATGTCTTTTACCTTGAAAGGAATGTAGGTTTTTGTTGCTGTTGACATTATTGATATAAGTTAAATTATCCTTAGAAAATTATATATTTAGTTGGTTTTTCTAAATAATGAACAAAATTAGGATAATTTATTTGCCAAATCAACTTTTTTTGGATAATTTTTATTTACCAAAATCTTTTACTTTAACAAAAAATAATACTGTTGGTGCAGAAGGTTTCTTTAGTTTTTCTTCAATTTCATTTTTCCATCTGTCAATACTATCACATCTTTTTTATCTTGTTTTTTATAACCATTTCCTTCGGGGTCTATGTCTGAATCAAAACCAGTTGCTGATGTAATCACTTTACTTTCAAATTTATCTTTAATTCTGCCCAAACCTCCAAAAACCGTAGCCGAAGCTTTTTCTTTCCAATAAGAGCCTGTTAGTGTTCCGCTAAATATAACTTCAATAAAACCATCTGTTCCTGCTTTTACCTCTAAAGTTTCATCATTATTTTGCGACTCGCCCACATGATATTCCATGCGAGGTTCTTTGGTTTCTTCTACGTATTTAATAGCCGCAATACCTTTATATTTTCCCAAATCTTGAGCTTTTTTAATATTATCTTTCGTGTCGGGGTTATCGGCATTGACGATTAGATAAGTGCCAGATTCTACAGCCGAGCGACCATAAAAGTCACCAAGCCAAATTCTTAGCATTTTATCTGGTTTGCTTCCATTTCCTGTAAAATAGGCATAATTGCCAATTTTTATTTGGCGAGGTTGAGTTTTAAACTCCTTACCATCAAGCATAACTGTCATAGAATTTTCGTTAGAAAGCTGGCCAAATGAGCTAACAGAAATAATCAGAAAGAAAAAGAATAATTGCAGTGCTTTCATATTATTGAATATTTATGGGTTCATGAATCTTTTATATAAAGTTAAAAAAGTTTTATGAACTGTTCTATGATTATTGGTAGTTTCTCGTAAAATAAAAAGCGTTCCCTCCTTACGAAGAGAACGCTTTTTCAATGTTTTTAGAACCATGCTTCTTATAAAGTTGCAATCAATTTTTCGTTCAATACAACGTAGTCATCATTTTTGCCTTCTTTTGCTAATTCAATTCCTTTCAAAGCTGTTGCTTTTGCAGCAACCTTATCGCCCATTTTAGCTTGGATTTTTGCTTTCAAATGTACCATCCAATAAGCTTTTGGTTGAGCGTCAATTGCTTTGTTTACCCACTCCAATGCCTTTGGTAACTCTTTTCCTACTTCAAAATAATAACTTGCAGCAGCAAAGTAAGGACGATTATCAACATTCATTGCTGCGTCAATCGACTTCATAATTTTGCTGTTAATATCTGCTTCTACTGGAATGCTTACAGCGGTATTTTCCCATAAAATTTGGATATTGGCAGAAGCAGGCAATACATCACCAATCATCATCGTAAACGATTCAATAGCAAATGGCAACGCCATTGTTTTTACTTTGAAACGAGCTACATCTTCTTCAGTTTTGTAGCCAGTTAAACCACCATTATTTACGCCTTTATTGATAATAATTTCCCATTCGTTAGCATTTGGAATCGAATAAATAGCATACGAACCTGCTTTTACTGCTACTCCGCCTACTTTTACATCTTCACCGAATGTTACTTTGGTAGCACCATTGGCACCTGTACGCCATATTTTTCCGAAAGGCACTAAATCTCCAAAAATCTTGCGACCTTTAGCCAATGGACGAGAATAATTAAGTTCGATTGATGAAAGAGCAAAATCTTGCTTGATGGTTTGGGTTGGACTTGGTGCAGGCATTTTGATGCCTTGTGCCATTGCTCCCATTGATACAAAGATTGAGAATAGTAAAACGATTTTTTTCATTTGTGTTTGATTGTTTTTGTTTAAAAAAAGATAACGTTGAAATAATAGAAATGGTTTGTTGGGGAGATACAAGATTCGAGAATAGAATTTGAAAATATAAATACTACTTTCTCAAATCACGTATTTAAAATCCTCCTTATACCAAACTAATTCGCTTGCCTGTTTGAGCGGCTTCATAAATTGCCATCAAGATTTTCATATCTCTCAATCCTTCTTCACCGCCAATATGTGTAGGGAATTTTTTGGTTGCGAGAAATTCCTTACAAATTTCTTCCAACATTACAGTTTGATGATGAACAACAGGTAATTTCAAATCTCCTTCATGTGTTTTTCCTTTTAATGGGCCATACGAATACGCTGGACTTAGCTGAACAAAACCTTTATTTGCCGAAACATAAAGTTGCTCAATATTAGATTTGTAAGAACTAAAGCCATTGACCATTGCTCCGCTTGGAAACTGCATTTGCCATGAAACATTTTCTTCTACATCTTTGAAACGCTCGGTGTCAGAAATTGGGCCATATTGTGCAGTTACCCAAAGTGGTTCTTCGCCCAAAACATGGCGAGATGCTTGCACACAATAAATGCCAACGTCCATCAAAGGTCCACCACCAGCCATTGCTTTTTTCAAACGCCATTGTGTTGGGTCTCCAATGCTAAAACCAAAATTTGTTTGAATAAACCTTACATCACCAAATACTTTTTTCTGTCCAATTCGCATAATTTCTTGCGTAAATGGCTCAAAATGAAGACGATAACCAATGCCCAATTGCACGCCAGCATCTTGACAAGCCTTTATCATTACTTTACAATCTTCTACTGAAGTTGCCATTGGTTTTTCGCACATTACATGTTTTCCTGCTTTTGCTGCACGCACCACAAATTCGCGGTGCAGCGAATTTGGCGTAACTACATAAACAATATCAATGTCTTTGTTATTGACTATTTCGTCAAAGTTTTGATAATTATAGACATTTTTTGCAGGAAGGTTGTACTTTTTCGCCCATTCTTCTGCTTTGGCTGGTGTACCAGTAACGATTCCTGCCAAATAGCAATTTTTAGCATTTTCTAAACCAACCGCCAATTGATTTTTTGCGTAACTACCTAAGCCAACGAGAGCGACTCCGAGTTTTTTTTCGTCTTTTTGAAGCTTAGTTTCTTGAATCGCCATGACTGAAGGCACAGCAAAAGCAGCTGTAGTAGTGCCAAGTCCGACACCGAGATTTTGTAAAAAAGACCTACGAGATTGATTTTCAGACATTTTTTTAGTAAATAGGGTTAAAATAGAATATTTATGTAATCTTGTGTAATTTATTAAGCCAAGAAACTGTTTCTAAAAGTACGAACTAATTATCAAATCAAAAGTAAAAAGTGGAAGAAAAAAAAATATTCAATAGTAAGACAACTATTCGTACGCCCATAATCGTAGCTACGACACTCGTTGTGGGCATGTTGATTGGTGCTACTTTTTTTGGTGGACGCAGTGCAGGAAATGATGTTTCTCGTAGTTCGACCAAATTCAGAGAAATTTTAACATACATAAATCGAAGCTATGTTGATAGTGTCAATACCGATTCGTTGGTTGATTATTCTATCACGAAAATGCTCGAAAAACTCGACCCACATACTTACTATTTTCCGCCACAAGAAGCTGAAATAGCTCGTTCGCAACTCGAAAGTGGTTTCGATGGAATTGGAATTGAGTTTAATGTCTTCAATGATACCGTTTATGTGGTTACTCCCTTAGCTGGTGGGCCTTCCGAAAGTGTCGGAATTCAGAGTGGCGATGCCATTATTAAGGCAAATAGTAAAAACTTGACAGGAAAAGATGCCAATAGTACAAATATTTTTTCAAATCTTCGAGGAAAGCGTGGTTCAGAAGTAAAACTCGAAATCAAACGCCGAAGCTTTAAAGATTTGTTGAAATTTACTGTTATACGCAATAAAATTCCCCAGTACTCAATCGATGCGGCCTACATGATGGAAGATAAAAAAACGGCTTATCTCAAAATCAATCGTTTTACTGAAACCACTTATGACGAATTCAAACAACATCTTTCTTCTTTGCAAAAGCAAGGCATGAAACAATTATTGCTCGATTTGCGTGGAAACCCTGGCGGCTATATGGACAGAGCTACCGATATTGTTGATGAGTTGGTGGGCGGTAAAGGTGTTATTGTTTATACCGATGGAAAAGATAGCCGAAATAACAGAAAAACGTATGCCGAAAAAGATGGAATGTTTGAAAAAGGCTCAGTTATAGTTTTGGTTGATGAAGGCAGTGCATCTGCCTCAGAAATTGTTTCGGGAGCTTTGCAAGATTATGACCGTGCATTAATTGTAGGTCGTCGAACTTTTGGAAAAGGTTTAGTTCAACAGCCAATTCAACTTTCTGATGGCTCAGAATTACGTCTGACGATTTCTCGATATTATATTCCAAGTGGGCGAAGTATTCAGAAACCTTATTCGAAAGGGCATTTGGAAAATTATGAACATGAACTTGAAGACCGTAGCAAATCGGGAGAGTATTTTATAGCAGATAGTATAAAAAACAATCCTAAAATGCGATTCAAAACTAATGGAGGAAGGGTCGTTTATGGCGGCGGCGGCGTTACTCCCGATATATTTGTACCGAGAGATACAAGTCATATTACCAGATACTTGTTGGAATTATATGGCAAGAATGTTTTGCGTGAATATGCCTTAAATTATGCAAATGATAATAGAAAAACATTAGAAAAACAAGCCTTTAATAGCTTTTTCAAGAATTTTGAAGTAACAGAGCAAATGCTTGAAAGTGTAAAAAAACTGGCAAATAGCTCTGAAATCAAATTTATTGCTGCTGATTATGGTCTCTCAAAAGATTTTATCAAATTACAGATAAAAGCTACGATTGCTCGTCATATTTGGCAACGAAATGTGAAAAATGGCTTGAACAATGAATTTTACCAAATCATTTATGGTAAAGACCCAATTGTTGAAACAGCAATGGGACAATTTGACAAAGCTGAAAAATTGGAGAGAGAAAAGAGGCTTTAAAAGCCTCTTTTCCTAAACTCAATCCTGTTTTGCCTATTAAACTTCAATTTAACCCTCAAATATAAATTTAAAAGCAGAGTAATTTACTGACTTGGAGGTATTGATAGTTTTTCTAAAGCATCCATTGTCCAAGACTCATTTTGGGTTGAATGTTGGTCTCTAATCTTCTTAACATCAGCTACTTGTACCACCGCAGACTGTCTGCCTTTGCCAACTCTCACCGAAGTTCCAACAAATTCGTAGCGTATATAACTTACTACAGAAGCAATCCACTCATCGGAATTATCTTTCATTGAAGCCATTTCACTTGGATACGTTTTTCCTTCGATTGGGCCTTTTAAACCATGTAATAAAATTCTGATGGCTATATCTTTATCTGCACTTACATGTTTTGCCCCCCTCAAGGCTGGAGCTGCATTTGTGGGAAGTCCTTTTCCATCAGCACCGTGGCAAGCTGAACAAAGTGATTTGTAAATTTCACTACCAGCTAAGATTAGTTTTCTTTCGGGCGGTGTAAAGCCAGCGAGTTTCATTCCATATATTTTTGCATCTTCGTTTCGGTCAATGCTTGCTTTTGACCTTACAAGCATTTGATTATTAGGGTTTTGTACTAAAATGTCTTGAACAATTTTCTTGGCAAGATTATTTTTATTCGCCCCTAATGATAAAACCAACTGTGTTTTTACATCGAAACTTTCATCATTTGTTAGTTTGCCAACTTGGGCAATCATTGCTTGGTCATTTTGTTTTAGGTAGCGTTCAGCAATCCAAATTCCTGCTCTTCTTATTTGAGGATCAGTATCTTTCAGAGCAATATAAAGCACACTTTTGTCAATGGCATTCAAGCCTTCAAGCGTCCATAATGCGTGTAATCTACCCAAAACTGATGAGCCTTTTTTGCCGGAAACTATCAATTTTAAAGTTGGAATTACCGATTTATCGCCAAGAATAATGATTTGTTTTTGGGCATTGTCACGCCACCAACCGTTTGGATGGTCTAAATAATTGACCAACGTTTTTGCAGAAACGTCTAACATTTTAGGTTTCGGACTTGGTTTATAGTCATCGTGAACCAATCGCCAAATTCTTCCTCGCTGGTTGATTTTAGCTATACCATAATAATCAATTTTATTTCTGAGAAAAGTCCCTTTTTGCGTCCAATTGGATTCTTGAATAATTCCTCTATTCATATCTACAATATAAATAAGTCCGTCAGGCCCTGTATAAGTATTTACTGGTCTAAAATAAAAGTCAGTGCTGGCAATAAATTCCTTGTGGTCGTAAGCATTTTCGAGATGTGTTTTGCCTTCTCGATTGATTACTTTGGCACGTCTAACGATGCGTGCTACGGGTTCGTTGATAATATAATCGCCCACCAAATCGGCGGGAAGACGGTCGCCTCTAAAGATTGATTGACCATTTGCAGCAGTAAAATGGTTCAAAGTGCTATCAGGACGCAAACGAGGTAAACCACCTTGCACATCAGGATTAGCAATAGCTGACCAAACAGGGCTAAATTTTTCCTCACTGTAAGCATCCGAAAATTCTAATGAGCCATATTTTGGATTTACTTGAAAGCCCGAACCAGCGTTTTCTCCACCTGCACGGCTAAAAAATAAACGTCCGTAATTGTCATGCGTTAAGCCCCATTGTCCATTTGAACCACTATGCAGCGAATCGGGCTTGAGCATTCCATTTACATAACGAAATCGTATGGGGTCAACAGTTTGATAAATATAATTGTCGAGATTCCAGTCTAAACCGCTTCTCTGATGTTCCAAATTGCCAGGTGCAACTTTCCCCAATGTATAAACCGCTTTTTTTACATCGGCAATGCCATCGCCGTTGGTATCTTTATAACTATGAATATCGTAGGTATCAGTTTCGTTTACCAAAAGCTCATGATTTACACAAAGAATCATACGTGGCAGCATCAAGTCTTTGATGAAAACCGAACTTTTATCCATCTTTCCATCATTATTTGTGTCTTCTAAAAGCATCACCCTACTTTTCTTCTCTTTTGTACCCGTTCCATCGGCATCTTGAGTATAAGTTTCCATTTGAGCAACGTACATGCGAGCGTCGCCGTCCCACGCAATAGCCACAGGTTCGGTAATCATTGGTTCACTTGCCACCAATTCGATATGGTAGCCCGCAGGAACTTGAAATGCCATCAGGCTTTGTTGGGGCGTGAGTGGTGTGGGTGTTTTAATCAGACTGTCTGATTTTGTAATTGAGATAGCATTTTTTTCAGTCATTGATGTTTCTTGAATCATAGAAACAAATATTAATGTAGAAAAAGCCAATAAGCTAAATTTCAAACTATTACTTTTCATTTTATTAAGGTTGAGGTTAAAAACGTTACAATTTAGGGTTATTTTTTAGCATTTTAGAAAATCTAAAAAAGGAAAATCTATAAAAGTCTTAGCAGTAAATAAACAAATGCCAAATAGCTACGCACTGAAAGGCTGAAAGCCTTTAACATGAATAGCCCCGAAAGTATTTCGGGGAATAAAATGCAATAAATGTTCACAACCCCAAAGTGGGTTGAACCACTATTGTTCAACCCACTTCGGGGTTGGTATCTATTTTTATAGTTTACCCCGAAATACTTTCGGGGCTATTCAGGTTTAAGCCCGTTGGGCTTAGTTTTGCGTAACATCAGTTAATTATTAATTACCATTGGTGATTCTATTGCTTTCGCTTGCATATAACTCTTTAAGTGCTGAAATTGCGAGAAATTTATGATAAAGTAAACCTATAGTCTATCGACTAACAAATGAGCGTAGTAAAAAAATTAGCGAGCGATACCGCTCTTTATGGCATTAGTAGCATTGCAGGACGTTTTCTAAACTGGCTTTTGGTGGCAGTACATACACGAGTTTTCCATCAGCCAAAACTCCTTGCCGATAACAATCAACTTTATATTTATGTAATATTATTAAATATTCTCTATACTTATGGCATGGAAACTGCGTTTTTCCGCTACGCCAATAAAAAAGAAAATCGGCAAGAATATTACAATCTTATACTGTCATACATTATTATGACAAGCATTTTTTTCTCAATAATCATCTATTTTTTGGCTACACCAATCATCAACTTGATGGGTTTTCCAGGAAAAGAACGCTTGATAGTTTGGTTTGCAATTATTTTGGCAACTGATGCAATCGCTGCCATTGCATTTGTAAAATTAAGAGCCGAAAGTCGAGCAAAACGCTTTGTTTTTATTCGTTTGGCCAATATTTTTATCAATATCGGACTTAATGTTTTCTATTTGATGTTCTGCAAATATATTAATGAAGGGTTTTTTCTTAGTTCATGGAAACCTTTTGCCGACTTTTTTTATAACCCCGCTATTGGGCCAGATTATATCGTTTGGGCAAATTTTATAGCCAGTCTTATTACAGTTTTACTGCTGTGGCGAGAGTTCATCGACTTCAAATTTACTTTCGATTTTCAGAAATTTAAACCTATTTTGGTCTATGCTTATCCACTACTCATCATGGGTTTGGCTGGTGCAGTCAACCAAACCGCCGACCGTGTGATGTTTCGTGAGATACTTCCCGAAGGTTTTTATAAAGGTTTTAGTACCGACGATGCCTTTAGTATTTATGCTAATGTTTATAAATTATCGATTTTTATGTTGCTCGTTGTGCAGGCTTATCGCTATGCTGCCGACCCGTTTTTTTTCTCAAAAGCCGAAGATAAAAACTCGCCTTCAATGATTGCCCTCGCCACCAAATGGTTTACAATTGCTTGCATTTTGATTTGGGTGGGCGTGAGTATCAATATCGACTTGATTAGTTTGATTTTGGGCAAAAGTTATCGTTCGGGAATTGTAGTTGTACCTATTTTACTCTTAGCCAATCTATTTATTGGTGTTTATCAAAATATGTCGATGTGGTTCAAATTAAGCGACAAAACTCATTTTGGTACTTATTTCACCATTTTTGGAATGATTTTGACGGTTATCCTCAATATCATTCTGATTCCGATTTTGGGCTACGTTGGTTGTGCCATTACCTTTGCGTTTTCATCATTTGTTATGATGATACTATGTTATTATTATGGACAAAAACATTATCCAATTCCTTATGAACTTAAGTCAGTGGGTATTTATCTTATTGCTGCTGGCGTTCTTATTTTTGCTTCGTTGCAAATCAAAATTACAAATCCTTATTTTTCTATACCTTTTCATATCATACTAAGTTTGTTATTTTTATTTAGTATTGTTATTTTGGAAAGAAAAAGCTTAGGAATAAGTTTTAAAGGCACCAAGAAACAAAAGCACAAAGGCACAGAATAGAAAAGGGTGTGGTAAAGAACGTATGATTTGATTAGAAAAGACAATGAAGATTCTTCATTGTCTAAGTGTTATTGATATTTTTAAGAGAAATTTTACTGATTTTCTGAGAATTTAATTTATTCAGCCCCAATAATTCTAAATCTTCTGATTGTTGCCAAAGTTATTCCTATAATTACCAACAGAAATCCAAACCAAAGTAAGTTGATATGAGGTTTTTCGGTAGCTTTCATAACCAAAAACTCTCGCTGCCCTTGACTTGCAGAGAATGAAAATTTACCAGAAGTAGGGTCAATTTTTGTCAGTTGGAGGCGTAGTCCCATTTCGTTATTTACTTCGGGTTTGCTCCAAATCTCACGGTTACGAATAGCAAAAACTGGTCGCATTGTAACCGAAACATCTCTGTCCAAAATTCTTACCGATGCACGTGCTGCTGCATCTCCTTCGGCGAGAGCCATGCCATCAACCTCCTTTATGCCTTCAACATTTTCTAAAATGGCTACGTAGTCATTCACAAAAAAAGTATCGCCAATTGCCACTGCAAATTCTTCTGGACGACTCCAATCACGCTCATCTTCTGCCACAGGAGGCCCCGATACGAAAGCATAAATATCTTTATTCCAAAACTTTTTAATGTCAGGCGAATCAACCCTGCCCATTTTTTCATTTTCCTGCGTGCGTGGGTACATATTAAAATGCTTGCCCGATTTATCGGTATATTCTATCTGATAATAAGTGTTTTCTCCTTCAAATTCGAGGGTGTCGCCTCTTTTATAGAAAGTTTTATCGCCATCAACTACATCGGCACGGGCAATTCCTTTATAATTACTTCCTGGCACAGGCATAATATATTTCTTTTCGATATAACCTGGTACATTTCGTACATCTACAAATTGACCTTTATATGTGAAAGAAAATTCACTCAATTCGGTTGGGCGATTGAGCCAAAGTAAGGCATTTTCTTTATTATCAGTTTCGTTGGTAAAAATCTTGGCTCCCGAAAAATTTAAAGAAACAACTTTTGAATAACCCGATGAGAACATGATTCCAAGCAACATTAAAGCAATACCGATATGGGTAATTGCTCCGCCCGCAACCTTAAACTTGCCTTTCAGAATATCGGTTAAAATGCTACCATTAGCTGCAATACTAAACATTGTAGCGGTCAATAAAATAATGTATTTCCAATTGTTTACTTTGGCAAAAGTGATAATTAAAGCAGAAACCAAAAGGCTTATAATCAATGGATTGAGCAATTTTGAAAGGTTTTCTTTATTAATACGTTTCCACCAAAAAAATTGAGCAACGCCCGAAAGTGCGGTAATAGCTATAAAGAACCAAAGTTGGAACTGTGTAAAATGTTCAACTTGATTGGTAGGCAATGCCATATTGAGTTTTCCACCAAAAACTTCTGCAATTTTATTATAAACAGGGATAGAAGTGGTAACAATTACCTGAAAAGCAGCTAAACAAAGCATTAAAACGCCTGTAAAAACCCAAAACTCACGAGAATAAGTCGAGATTTCAGTTTCATCTTTTGGTAAATATTGCCAGCGAATAATTGACAATGCTACTGCAAAAACAATGAAAGTTAGCAAGTAAATAAGCAATTGTCCCGAAAGCCCCAAATCAGTAAATGAATGAACTGAAGCATTTCCAAGAATACCACTTCGAGCCAAAAATGTAGAATAAATAATCAGAATAAATTGAGCTATAACCAAAATTATGGTGTATTTCAATGCCGTACTACTTTTACGAGCAAGAAGCATGGTATGAAAGCTTCCAACCAAAACTAACCACGGCACATAAACTGCATTTTCAACGGGATCCCAGTTCCAATAGCCACCAAAATTGAGGGTTTCATACGCCCAAATTCCGCCCATCATAATTCCTGTTCCGAGAATAACCGCCGCGGCCAAAGTCCAAGGCAAAGCAGGTTTTATCCATTCGACATATTGTTTTTTCCAAAGTCCAGCAATGCAAAAAGCAAACGGAACAAGTGTCATGGCAAAACCCAAAAACAGGGTAGGCGGGTGAATCACCATCCAATAGTTTTGAAGCAAAGGATTTAACCCGTTTCCATCTTTTGGAATGAAATTAGGATTGGTTTTCCAAATTGGAATATTCGGCATTGATTCTCGTAAAGTCAAAAATGGCGTGCTTCCAATTTTAAATTCTCCCCAAAGCACAACTCCCAAAATCATAGAAGCCAAAAAAACTTGAACCAAAGCAAAGATAGTCATTGTTGGAGCTTCCATGCCGCCATTTTTGGTTTTTCGGAGCGTAGTATTTATCAAAATTACGCCCAAAACTACATTCCAAAACATCCAAAGAAGGAAACTTCCTTCTTGGTCTTGCCAAAAACACGAAATAGCATAGCCCAAAGGCAAACTCAACGAAGAGTTGTCCCAAGCATAATGATACTCGAAATAATGATTAAAAATAATGCTTAAAAGTGAAGCACAAATAGTAAAAATCGCCAAAGTATGGACATAAAATGCCTTTCGTGCGAACTTTAGCCAACTTTCTATGCTTAAATTTTGTGTGCGAGATGCTTGCCAATAGGCATAAGTTGAAACAACAGCAGCTACAAATGCAATAATGACGGACGTATGCCCGATGTTACCAAGATATGACCTTAACATAATTAGATTTTAAACAATTTTTCAATCAAACCAAACTCCCCAAGGAATTCTACTCAAAATTAACAACAATGCCACACCAAAGAAAATGGCAGTTTGCTTAAATTTACGACCATTACCTATGGCACGTTTCACACGAGCATTTCCTATGGTTACTAATATAACGGCAATAATATTAACAAATGGATGCTCGACAACCGCTTTTCTTACGTCGCTATCCTTCATGGCTGCTTTCATATCAGCAAAAGCTGCCTGTGCAATTGGTGAAACAAACAATAAAATTAACCCTAAAAGAAACATTGTATGGGTAGCAATGAGAGCAAATTTGTTGATATTTGCATCTTTCGCTTCAAAAGCTTTTTCGCTATTAGAACCCAAAATACCATTGATTGTTGCAAATCCCAAAAGAAACAATGCCGCAAAAGCAAGATAGGAGTGAATCGGTTGTATAATCGAGTACATAAAATTTTGATGGTTTTTGTTTAAAATTTTGCCAAAGTTAAGTCATAATCACTGAATAACATACAATATTGTAAGCTGAACTTTTAGTTCGCCTAAATAATGAAAGACGAATGAAATATTTTAAGATTTTGACAACTATTTTAATAGCGGTTTTATTGGTTTTTACTTGGACTTTTCCACAGTTCTTTCGTTGTCTTTTTGTAGCTTATGACAATTTTGATGAAATAAAGCCAATGATTTTTGCCGAAAAAAATATTTCTAAACAACAAAAAGATACGTTAATAAAAGATATAGAGTTGGCAAAAAGGCGTATTATAGGTTTCTGGGAAAAGCAAGAAGGCATTGCCAAAATTGTTTTTTGTAAGAATGCTGAAACCTACAAAAAGTATTGTCAAAGCTCAGAAGGAGCAGGTTGTAGTATCGGAACGCCATTAGGTTCGTGGATAATTTTAAATACTGATGGATTCAATACTGACGTAATTGCCCATGAAATGTGCCACGACGAACTAATGACAAGACTCGGTTGGTGGAAAACCAAAGTTCACATTCCAACTTGGTTCGATGAAGGGCTGGCTTTGATGCTCGACCAACGATTTGTGAGTTCGCAAGACAGCATTCAGCGATACATAGATTACCGTACAGAATTAAATTACTTAACCCCTCAGCCAATTGCTTTAGAGGAACTGACTACCCAAAAAGATTTTTTTCAAAAAAATCAGCTTTTTATCAAAATTGCTTATTTCAGTTCAGCAATGGTAGTTTCTCAAAAAATCTCATCAAAAGGCAAAAAGGAAGTGTTTAAAATTATCAAAAAAGTACAGAATGAAGGGAAATTTGAGTTTTAGACGCTTTAAAAACTTGGAAAATTCATAAAACCTTTCAGGTTTAAGTTTGAGATATTATTATTAAGTAGTTGATTATCAGTAATTTACAATAAAAGTAATTGATTATTGATAAACCCGCAATTACTAAATTTATTATTTTTCAAAAAACTTACCGAACTTTACGACTTCAAAATTCAAAGATTTTAATTGTAATGAATATTTTAATACTTGGTTCGGGCGGCCGTGAGCATACTTTTGCTTGGAAAATTTCACAATCAAAAAACTGTACAAATCTTTTTGTTGCTCCAGGAAATGCTGGTACAGCACAATTGGCAACTAATTTACCACTTGGAATAAATGATTTTGAAGCGATTGGAAAAGCGGTAAAAGAGCATCAAATCGAGATGGTAATTGTTGGCCCCGAAGAGCCATTGGTGCTTGGTATTGTTGATTTTTTCAAGAAAGATAAATTTCTGAAAAAGATAAAAATCGTTGGCCCAGATGCTTCTGGAGCAAGGCTTGAAGGCAGTAAAGACTTCTCGAAAGGCTTCATGCAAAAATACAATATTCCTGCTGGAGTTTCACAAACTTTTACCAAAGAAACGCTACAAGAAGGCTTACAATACCTTGATAAACAATCACTACCGATAGTTTTGAAAGCCGATGGTTTGGCAGCAGGAAAAGGTGTAATCATTGCCGAAACTAAATCCGATGCCCAAAAAGCATTACACGAAATGCTTACCGAAGCCAAATTTGGCGATGCCAGTAGCAAAGTTTTAATCGAACAATATTTGTCAGGAATTGAACTATCAGTTTTTGTTTTGACCGATGGCAAAAACTACAAAATCCTACCCGAAGCCAAAGATTACAAGCGTATTGGCGTAAATGATAAAGGTCTCAATACTGGAGGTATGGGAGCGGTTTCACCAGTGCCATTTGCCGATGCTGAGTTTTTAGCTAAAGTTGAAGAACGAATCGTAAAACCTACTTTAGACGGCTTACAAGCCGAAGGTATCAAATATGTAGGTTTTATTTTCGTTGGATTAATGAATGTTGATGGCGAACCTTTCGTAATTGAATATAATGCTCGCATGGGCGACCCAGAAACTGAAGTAGTTTTTCCAAGAATCAAAACCGATATGGTGAAACTTATGAAAGCAACTGCCGATGGGAAATTAGATAAAATTAAACTTTCCATTAATCCAAAAGTAGCAATTGCTACCGTTTCAGTTGCTAAGGGTTATCCAGAAGATTACCGCAAAGGCGACGTAATGCAAATTCCAGAAGCTGAAAAAGATACGATTATTTTCCACGCTGGCACAAAAATCGCTACTGATGGTTCGGTAGTAACTAATGGTGGACGAGTAATTGTAACAACAGGAATGGCTCGAACGCTAAATTCTGCCCGTAAAAAGTCGCAGTTGATGGCAAAAAAGATTATATTTGACGAAAAATATTTCCGAAGTGATATTGGCAAGGATTTATTGAAACATATTGAAAAATAGATGACGCTGCAATTATGCAAGTAACATTAGAAATACCAGACGATAAATATGCTTCTTTTATGGAAGTAGTGCGAAATATTCGTTTTGTTAAAATTCGTAAGGAAGAAAAATTAACTGTTGCTGAACAAAAGTTTATAAATGGTTTGAAAAATTCTTTGAATCAAGTTGAATTACATCAAAAAGGAGAAATTCAATTAAAAGATGCGTATGATTTTTTAAAAGAGTTACAAAATGAAGAATCTGCTATTTCAAAATGAAAATTGTTATCACTGATTATTGTCAGAAAGAAATTCGTAGATTAAAAAAGAAATATGTTTCGATAGTCAATGATTTTGGCAATTTACTTTGTACAGCAGAATCCTTTACAAGGTGATGCTCTCGGTAAAAATTGCTACAAAGTAAGAATGGCGATAACTTCAAAAGGAACTGGTAAATCGTATGGAGCAAGAGCTATTACTTGTGTGAAAATTATAAATGACACAGTATATCTTCTATTCATCTACGATAAATCAAATAAAAAAGATATTTCAGACAAAGAACTTGATTACTTATTAAAGGAAGCAGGTCTGAAATAATTATTCAACAATCGATGCAGTAAATTTACTCATCGAATCTTTATATTTATAGAAAATGGGCTGTGGACAATGTTCATCGGGAGGTTGTGGAGCAGTTAAAGCAATAGGCCAAACCGAAAATTCGAATACTAAAACCGTAGCGGGCTGCTCATCAGGTGGCTGTTCGTCGGGAGGGTGCAATAAAATGAATGCGTTCGACTGGTTATCCAATATGGATGTACCTCGTTCGATGCGTTATGATATGGTTGAGGTAAAATATAAAGGCGGACGGAAAGAATATTTCCGAAATACCAATAATCTTGACCTCTACACAGGTGATTTTGTGGTTTGCGAAATGGCATCTGGCTACCATATCGGCAGCGTATCTTTGCAGGGTGAATTGGTGCGTTTGCAAATGATAAAAAAAGGATTGAAGGATAATGACGAAATCAAGAAAATCCTTCGACTTTCTACTGAACGTGATTTAGAAAAACACCAACAAGCCATTGCCCGTGATACGCCAACAATGTATCGGGTAAGAATTATTGCCAAAGAATTGAAGTTACAAATGAAAATGTCGGATGTAGAATTTCAGTCTGACAATACAAAGGCAACTTTCTATTATTCGGCCGATGACCGAGTAGATTTTCGTGAAATGATTAAACTTTTAGCATCAGAATTTAAAATTCGGGTGGAAATGAAGCAAATCAGTTTGCGTCAAGAAGCGGCTCGTGTGGGCGGAATTGGCTCATGCGGACGAGAATTGTGTTGCTCGACATGGCTCACCGATTTTCGTGCGATTCCGACTTCTGCCGCACGTTATCAAAATCTTTCGCTCAATCCGGCTAAGCTTTCAGGGCAGTGTGGACGCTTGAAATGTTGCTTAAACTACGAATTGGAAACTTATTTGGATGCTTTAAGTGATATTCCAACAGTTGAAAAGCCATTGAAAACCGAAAAAGGGAATGCTATTTTGCAAAAAACTGACATTTTTCGCCGAATTATGTGGTTTTCTTATAATAACGACATCAACTGGCATTCACTCCCTATTCATCAAGTAGTCGAAATTATGAAGATGAATGAAAATGGTATTTTGCCTAATTCGCTCGAAGATTTGAATTTGATTGATACGGTAGTAGTAGATAAAAATGCTCCAAGAAACTCTGATTTAGACCGTTTGGATAAAAAATATACTGATAAAGGTAAAAAACCACAACAGTTTTCAAACGGCAATAAAAATCAAGGTAATAGGTCTAATACGCCTCAACAGAGTAATATACCAGTTAATAGAGGAAGCAATGTTGCCCCAATAGAAGGTGGTAAACAGGAAAGTTTGCAACAAAAAAACACTAATAACCCACAAAAAAAAGGTGGTAATTCACAGGGAAATACACCTCAAAATCAAGGTAATAATCCTCAGAAAAATAACCCTAACAATAAGCAAGGTGGGAATCAACAAGGAGATATTCCACAAGGAAATTTAAATAAAGTAGTACCTCAGCAGAAAAAAAGTCCACAGGATGGAAATCCTCCACAGGGTGGCTCTCCACAGGGTGGCTCTCCACAAGGAGGCTCCCCACAGAATCAAACCAAGCAAAACCCTAATAATCAAGGGCGTAATAACCAAACCAAAAAAGGTGGTGGACAAAATAATCCTCAAAATAATCCTCAAAATAAACAAGGAAACCAACCACAAGCACCAAAACCTAAGGAGGATAAGAGCTGATTGTTATTGAGTAATGTTAAATGTGTTAAGTATTGAAAAATATTTTTGGATATTATGAGTAATAAATTAGTAGAAAAAGCATCGAAAATTGTAAAACATGCTATGTTATTAGCGATTGCACTTTATTGTTTGTCATGCGATAGTAATGCGATTTATAAATCTTACGTGGATTTGAAAGATACAAATTGGTACGTCAAAAACGTACCAACTTTTACTTTCGAGGTAAAAGATGAAACAGTACCTTATAATATTTATCTTTTGGTGCGAAATGCCTCTCAGTACCCTTATAATAACCTGTATGTTACTCGTTATATTTATGGCACCGATGGTAAAATACTAAGTAATCGCTTGGAAGAAGTCATGCTTTTTGACCAAAAAACAGGCAAACCATTAGGCGATGGGTTGGGAGATATTTATGACCATAAAGTGATTTCAAGTAGAAATTTTATGTTTCCTACAAAAGGAAAATATACTATCAAACTCAAACAATATATGCGTCAAGACCCGCTTCCTTATATAATGTCGATGGGCGTGAGTGTTGAAAAACCACTTCCACCAAAACAATAAACTGAAATTTGATGTTTTAAAAGTTCGAGAGAAAATGAAAATATAGAATCGTTCACTATTCAAAACTCGACACTTAAAATTCTATGAATTTCCTCCCACTTTTTCCATTAAATCTGATAGTTTTTCCGCACGAAGACTTAAATCTGCATATTTTTGAACCACGTTACCGCCAATTAATAAATGAATGCTTGGACGAAAAAAAGACTTTTGGCATTCCTGCATTTGTCAATAGTAAACTCTTGGGTTATGGCACAGAAGTAGAAGTAAAGCAACTATCGAAACGCTACGGTGATGGCAGAATGGACATCAAAACCAAAGGTTTACGGATATTTAGAATTGTAGATTTTCAGAATCCTGTCAAAGAAAAATTGTATGCAGGAGGCGAAGTAGTTTTTATAGAAAATGAAGATTTAAGCGGAGAAATCAATTCATATTTGCTGAGTTTAGTTGAGAAGTTGTACAGTTTATTGAAAGTAAAAGTTGATTACGACAAACCCGAATACGCTCCATTTAGTTATAGAATTGTTCATAAAATAGGTGTTTCGCTTGAAGAAGAATATGAATTGCTCACAATTCCCACCGAAAAACAACGCCAAGAAAAACTTATCAAGCATCTTGAACTCATTCTGCCAATTGTTGCCGAAGTAGAGCGTACCAAAGAACGCATCGCCATGAATGGGCATTTTAAGGAGCTTGATGCGTTAGAATTTTGAAAAACTTCACCAAACGCCTCGCCTGAAATCGAGGCGTTTTCTTTTTTATAAAATGTTTGAGTGTTTTACCTTCAAAAACAAGTTTTCTTGCCGAACTTTGTTGTTGGATATTTCGTAGATTCAAATAAACAAAAAATATGTTAATTAATCGCCCACGTAGAAATAGAAAAAGTGCTGCCATCAGAGATTTGGTGCAGGAAACCACACTTTCAGTCAATGATTTTATCTTTCCGATGTTTGTCATGGAAGGTTCAGGAATCAAGAGCGAAATAAAATCAATGCCTAATATTTATCGCTTTTCGTTGGATACTTTGATGGAAGAAATCAAAGAAATTACCGATTTGGGCATTAAATCAATTTGTCTTTTTCCAAATTATCCAGAATCAAAAAAAGATAAATATGCTACCGAAAGTCATAATCCTAATACGCTGTATATCAAGGCTTTGAGTGAAATCAAAAACAAATTTCCTGATTTAGCTTTAATGACCGATATCGCAATGGATCCATACAGCAGCGATGGACATGATGGTTTGGTAGAAAACGGACAAATTCTGAATGACGAAACGCTTAATATTTTGGGTAAAATGGCTCTCGCTCAAGCCCGTGCAGGTGCCGATATTCTCGGGCCGTCAGACATGATGGATGGACGAATTGGTTATATTCGTGAGTTATTAGACGATGAAGGTTTTACTAATGTGAGTATCATGTCATATTCGGTAAAATATGCGAGTGCATTCTATGGCCCTTTCCGTGATGCTCTTGATTCTGCCCCAAAATTTGGCGATAAAAAAACTTACCAAATGAATCCCGCTAATGTACGTGAAGCCCTCATCGAAGCTCAGCTCGATATGGATGAAGGAGCAGACTTTTTAATGGTAAAGCCTGCATTTTCGTACCTCGATGTTATCAAAACAATGGCCGATAATTTCGATTTGCCAATTGCTGCTTATAACGTTTCTGGCGAATATGCGATGATAAAAGCCGCCGCTCAAAATGGCTGGCTCGACGGCGATAAAGCCATGCTCGAAATGCTATTGAGCATCAAGCGAGCAGGTGCAAAAATCATTTTGAGTTATTTTGCAAAGGAATATGCCATTTTGAAAAATCACTAAAAGTTAACTGTTTTTAATTTTTTTTTTACTAAGTTTGACTATAAAAATTAGAAAAATGGTCTTAGAAAATGAAATACAATCACTTCCCAAAACCTTAACAGAATTTATGCTTTGGGAGCCAAATGATGGTTTCAACGGGGTCGCCCGTGCGATACGAATGGAACGATGGGGAATTGATAAAATTTATAGGTATGAATAAGAAACAAGTTTATATTTATGATGTTTTAGCTAAACTTTTTAGTAAAAAAGGTCTTTTTGAAGTTGGTTCATTAGTCTCTGAATATGACACAATGCTTTCGGGTATTCAGATACGAAGACCTGATATTGTTGATTTGACAAAGAGCAAATTCAGCTAACAAAGAAAAATCAGGATGTAATCCCCGATTTCGTTATTATAATTATTTCAGAAACCGACTTATTTTATCAAATAGAAATAAAATTACAGGATATTTTAAGGCGGGTGCGGGCGACGTTCCGCTAAAAGTTATTTGGAATATCGTTCCCGAACATAAATTGGTTTATATTTATACCTCTCGCAAAACTGTAAAGATTTGTATCGATAATGATACTTGTTCTGCTGACCCAGTTCTACCCGATTTTGCTATTGCTGTAAATGAGATTTTTACTGAAGAATAAGTTGCCATCGGTTTTCAAAACATTATTGTCTTACATAATTTAGCTCAAAATTTTTGGTATATAAGATCCGAAAGTTTTGAGCTAATTTTTACCAAAAAACTTCCCATGTCACAAACAATATTAATATTAAACGCCCTCGTAGTAAACGAAGGGAAAATTACGCCATCGGATGTATTTATTAAAGATGGCATTATTGAGCAAATCGGTAATGATTTATCGCACCTCAAAACCAAGAAAATTATTGATGCCACAGGGAAATATCTTTTGCCTGGAATCATTGACGACCAAGTGCATTTCCGTGAGCCAGGACTTACGCATAAGGGAACGATTGCCACCGAAGCAAAAGCGGCAGTAGCAGGCGGCACAACGAGTTTCATGGAAATGCCCAATACTGTGCCGAATGCCCTCACACAAGCACTTTTGGAAGATAAATACCAAATTGCGGCAGAGTCTTCGTTGGCTAACTACTCGTTTTTCATGGGTGCGTCGAATGATAATTATGATGAAGCCATGAAAACCGACATCAAAAATGTATGTGGTTTAAAGATTTTCATGGGCAGTTCGACGGGCAATATGCTGGTTGATAATAAAAGTGTTTTGGAGAAAATATTTGCTAATTTCTCTTCATTAATTGCTACACACTGCGAAGATGAAGCGACTGTAAAAGCCAATTTGGCAAAATACAAGGAGCAGTTTGGCGAAAATATTCCGTATGATATACATGCTATAATTCGCAATGAAGAGGCTTGTTATAAATCTTCTTCAATGGCAGTTGAATTAGCTAAAAAGCACGGAACAAGGTTACATATTTTGCACATTTCATCGGCGAATGAAGTTCCTCTTTTCGGTAATACTTTATATACGAAAGAGAAACCAAAGAACATTACTGCTGAAGTTTGCGTACATCACTTATGGTTTGATGCCAATGATTACAAAATTTTGGGTAATCAAATCAAATGTAACCCTGCCATTAAGCACGACCACCGTGAAAAATTGCTTCAGGCTTTGCTCGACGACCATTTTGATGTAGTAGCAACCGACCACGCACCTCATACTTGGGACGAAAAACAGCAACCTTATTGGCAAGCTCCAGCGGGGCTTCCTTTGGTACAACATTCACTCAATGTCATGCTCGAATTTTATAAACAAGGTAAGATTTCACTCGAAAAAATTGTACAGAAAATGTCTCATTCGGTGGCAGATTGTTTCCAAATTGAGCGTCGTGGCTATATTCGTGAAGGTTATTGGGCAGATTTAACCTTGGTAGATTTGAACCAAACTACGTTGGTTACAAAAGAAAGCCTTTATGCAAAATGTGCTTGGTCTCCGTTTGAAGGTACTGAGTTTCAATCGAAAATTACGCATACGATTGTTTCAGGAAATGTTGTTTTTGCGAATGGCAAATTTGACGAAAGTGTAAAAGGGCAAAGGTTAAAATTTGATAGATAAAGCAAAAAATGCCTTCTGAAACAACTTAGAAGGCATTTTTTTGCGTAAAACACTATTTTTCGTTCATTATTACCCTTTTGTCTAAATGGTCTTCTAAGTTAAGGCGTTCTACACCTTTTTCAAGCCAATCGGGTGCTGGTTTTCCTTTCAAATGATAGTCAAAAAACTCCATCATTCTCATAGCGTAGTCTTTTCTGTTAGGCAATTTTGCTAAACCATGATTTTCTCCTTTGTATTGAATCATTACTACTGGTTTTTTCAATCGACGAAGGGCATTGTAATATTCAACTCCTTGGGTAAAATCAACAGCTCCGTCGGCATCATTATGTAGCATCAATAAAGGAGTATTTACTTTCTTGACATGATAGAGTGGAGAGTTCCTATTGTATGCCTCCCAATTTTCCCATGGAGCAACCAAACGCCCCTGTGATGCTTCAAAAATTGTACCGTTGGTTGTACCACTATTTTTATAAATAAGTCCATACATCGAAACCATATCGGTCAGTGGAGCTCCTGCCGCTGCTGCTTTAAACATATTGGTTTGGGTTATCAAAAAACTTGTTTGATAACCGCCCCAACTATGGCCATGAATACCCATTTTTGTTTCATCAATAATACCAGTTTTGATAGCAGCCTTCACACCAGGCAACACACACCAAACGGCCGACATACCAGGGTCATTGAATTTATAAACGATGTCGGGAATAAATACGGCATAACCATTAGAAGTATATACACTTGGATTCCACCCAGTACCTGAATAGCTTGGATTAGCAAAACTATGTAAGGTTTGCGAAAGTTTTTCGTAGTAATAAATGATTGTTGGATATTTTTTTCCTGCTTCGTAGCCCGCTGGCAAAAACAATGCCCCTTGCAATTTATCGCCTTTATCGCTCTTATAATCAATCAATTTGACCGATGGAGACCAGGCATATTTTTCAAAATCAGGTGTGTTTTTTGTGAGTTTTTTTGCGTCTGATAATTGTGTTGATGTAGATACAAAATATTCAGGAGCATCTTTGAATGTTTGTTTTGAATAGACAAAAGCGGTTGCATTTTTGGCTTTCCCCAATGAACCAAGCGAGGCATCTTCCCAAATAATGGTTTGAGTTTTGGCATTATCCAAAGTGGCAAATCCACTTTTTTTATTCCACTCACCATAAACTTTAAAATATTGTGTTTTGGTTAAATCAATGCCTTTTTCTTCAGGGTCGAGTGTATATCGATTTTGGTAACGAATTTGGTCTGTTTTACCATTTTTTGTTAGGTTTATAGGTATCACCGAAGCATCAGCCGATAATTGCCAAATATCCCAACCATCACCCACCAGCACCGAACGGTTATCGCTACTCCAACCATATACGTCATAAGGCGGTTTACGCACGTTGTGGTCGTCTTCAATATCAACAAATGAAGTTGGAGCTTTTTCCGAGATATTCTTTGAAGTTTTATTGGTCATATCATAAACCAGCCAATTGCCTTCTTGCCAATACAAAAACTTCGTTCCATCTTGCGATGCAGTAGGATTTGCCCCAAAACTTGGAATATAATATTTGTCTAAAACTTTAGAACGAATTCCTGTTTTCAAATCAATCGTATAAACATCGGCATATTGCTGTCCGTCAAGATTCGATTCTAATTCGTAATTGGTAATATCTTGTCCAATACCAAATTGTTGTTTGGGAGCAACAGAGATGTTTCGTATAGCACTATCTGCCAATTGTATAAATTTCTTACTGGTAACGTCGTAAATTGAAATAAAGTTAAAGTTTTTATCTTGGGTTTCTTGCACTTGCTGGCGAGACTGTAATCTTTTATCTTGCCAATGCCAAATCGTCATATCTGGTTTGTCAGTATCGGGCATTGTTGCAGCAGTTTTTTTGCTTGAATCAGGCTTTGCTTTTGCCAAGGCTTTTGCCAAATCATCAAGTGATTTGATACTTGTATCTGCTTTAATCTTAGCCAATTTTTCTACATCACTACCCATTTTCTTGGTCGAATCTTTCTTAAATTCCGCCTTTTTTGTGTCTTTTTTAGCCAATTCTACTTTTGAAACACCAAAAAACAAACGACTCAAATCTTCTGACCAATAAGGAGTACGGTTCGAACTAATAGACATTCCTTTCGGAAAAACGGTCGAATCTTTTTTAGGCTCATAAGTGACTAATTCAGGCATTGAAGTAAAGTTTTTTACGCCTAAAATGCTATTTAGTTCACTTTTGTATTTTTCATCTTTCATGCCTTTCAGAAGTGCCAAGCCATCACCTTTTTCCGTCCAATTCAGTGATTTATAACTTGCTTTATCATTGTCCAAAATCATTACTACACCTGTGTTCATGTTGCGTATGTGTAAGCCGTTTCCTGCTTTTTCGTTCGCATCAATGGTATATGCCATCCAATCACCTTTTTTATTGAATGAATATTCAGAAACATTGCCAACGTTTTGTGTTTTGGTCGATATCAAATCAAAAAGTAATAAATCTGAGCCTTTTGGAGCATCAGCCGCAGTACTTGTTCCTACAAGTTGAAGAGCCAAAACAGAAGATTTTTCACCATTGAATGCAAAAGATTTTACTCGCTCAAATTCGGTTTTCTTTTTGGCAGATAGCTCAATCAAAAAAACTTTTTCAGTCAAAGGCTTTCCTGCGGTAGCTTTGGCTGCGGCTTTTTTCTCTTTGTCAGTCGGGTAAACCTTAAATGCAATCCATTTCGAATCATTAGAAAAGTTCATTGAAAAAGATGCATTCGACCCGATAGAATATTTTATTTGTGTCGAATCTGTTGTTTTCTTGATCACGATTTCTGCATCACCTTCATTTGGATTTAATATGTAGGCAAACCATGTGCCGTCAGGCGATAATTGTGTGCCGCCAAACCCAGGAATTGCTTTCCAAGATGCCACGTCTTTCCACGAAAGTGCAGGTTTGGGTTTGTCTTGGGCAAATGTTAGAAATGAAGTAAAAAGTAAAAGTAAGACGAAGTGTTTTTTCATGTCTTGAAGGGTTGTTAAGTTTGTTATAAAATTAGGAAAAAGTTTTAGAAAAAGAATAATTAAATTATCAGAACATCAGAAATGCTTGTTATTCTTTAAAAAAATATGTCACGGAATAGTTTTAAATAAAATAAAATATGTGATATTTTTTGTGAGGCAATCTGAAATATTTTACTAATTTTAGGCATGAACAGACGAGATTTTATCGGAACTACCTTGACTGGTACTATTTTTGCAAAAACTGATTTTCTTTTTGCAAAACCTGCTACTGGATTGAAAATTAGCGTGTTTTCTAAAACGCTTCATTGGATTGAAGACTACCAAACTTTGACCGAAACCGTAGCCGAAATAGGCTTTGATGGCATAGACCTAACGGTGCGTCCCGATGGGCATGTGCTACCCGAAAAAGTAGAATTTGATTTGCCTAAAGTAGTACAAGCTGCCAAAAAAGCAAATATCGAAATACAAATGATGACTACAAGTATTTTGCAAGCCGATGCACTTTCAGAGCGAGTGCTGAAAACCGCCAATGCCGTAGGAATAGGGCATTATCGCATGGGTTGGTATCATTTCGATATGCAAAAAGACATCATGCAACAAGTCGATTCGTTTGGACAACAAATGAAGGGATTGGATGCTCTTAACAAAAAGTATAAAATTTCGGGCGAGTATCAAAATCACGGCGGGCAATATCTCGGAGCAGCCGTTTGGGATTTGCAACCAATCTTCAAAAGTATTAATTCACCTTTGACTGGTTGTCAATATGACGTCAATCACGCTACCGCCGAAAGTGGAGCAAACTGGGAAACTGGTTTTAGAATTATTGCTCCGTATATCAAATCATTAGCAATCAAAGATTTTAAGTGGGTATTAAAAAATGGAAAACTTATAAAAGAAGGTTGTCCACTTGGTGAAGGAGTTGTTGATTGGAAAAAGTATTTACAATTAGTAAAACAATATAATATCAACGTACCAATTACAATGCACTTTGAATACGATTTGGGAGGAGCAGAAAATGGAGCGAAAGTCATTAAAATTGATAAAAAAGAAGTTATCTCTGCCATGAAAAAGGATTTGACTTTATTGAAAACTTGGCTGAAAGAAGCTGGTTTGTAGAATAGACTTCCTGCGAAAGTGTTTTTCGACTTAAAATACTTTCGCAGGAAGTCTAATAAGTTTTCAACTTGTTTGAGCGATACATAAATAGAAATCTGACGGCAGCGGCCGACCGTCGTCGAAGCGGTTGTTCGTTAAAAACACTAAATATTCCAAATGATTAAAATAGATTATAACCTTCAACCCTCAGACTTAATCTCAAAACTTCAAACTTTTTGGGAGCTTTCGGGACAAAAAATCCATTCAATTGAGCAAAATTATGATGTTTCAAAAGGTTCACCAGTATTTACCCAACAAGGAAAATATACTACTCGTGGCTGGACCGAATGGACGCAGGGTTTTCAGTTTGGCTCGGCAATTTTGCAATTTGATGCCACAGGCGAACAAGAATTTCTTGAAATTGGCCGTAAAAACACCCTAAAAGTAATGGCTCCGCACATCAGTCATATTGGTGTACACGACCACGGGTTCAATAATGTAAGTACCTACGGCAATCTTTTACGTCTCATGCGTGAAGGAAAAATTGGTTTCAATGAATGGGAAAAAAACTTCTACGAATTAGCTCTTAAAATTTCAGGAGCAGTACAAGCAAGTCGCTGGACGCCAATAAAAACGGGTGGTTTTATTCACTCATTCAATGGTAGTCATTCACTTTTTGTTGATACGATTCGTTCTTGCCGTGCTTTGGTTGTGAGCCATCAATTAGGTCATGTTTTTCAAGGCGAAGGCGATGTGAAAATTAATATGCTCGATAGAGCTTTGCAACATATTAAAGCTACTGCCGACTATTCAGTTTTTTACGGAGAAGGGCGAGATTCGTATGATATTTGGGGCAGAACCGCCCACGAAAGTGTTTTCAATGTTAAAGATGGCAATTTTCGTTGTCCAAATTCTCAACAAGGTTACACCGGTTTTACGACTTGGACTCGTGGTTTGGCATGGGCGATGTGTGGCTTTGCCGAAGAATTAGAGTTTTTAGAAACCCTCGAAGATGCCGAACTCGAAACTTATGGCGGACGAGTATTTATCGAAAGTTACATGCTAAAAGCCGCCCGTGCGACTTGTGATTTTTATATCGAACATACGCCAATTGACGGCATTCCGTATTGGGACACTGGAGCTCCCAACTTACATAAATTAGGCGATTATCTTGACCAAAAAGCCAATCCTTACAACGATTTTGAGCCTGTTGATAGTTCGGCGGCGGCTATTGGCTCGCAAGGCTTGTTACGTTTGGGCAAATATTTAATCAAAAAAGGCGAAACCGAAGTAGGTCAAAAATATTGGAAAGCGGGGTTGACTGTTTTAACTTCACTTTTAGACGAACCATATTTGAGTAAAAACGACGCTCATCAAGGCTTGCTTTTACATTCCATTTATCACCAACCAAACGGTTGGGATTACGTGCCAGAAGGTAGCAAAGTTGCCAATGGAGAGTCAAGTATGTGGGGCGATTATCACATGCGTGAAGTAGCTCTTTATGTCCAAAAAATTATTAATAACGAGCCTTATTATGCTTTTTTTAATTGTTTGTGAAATATAACTAATTGATATTCAGACAATTAATCAAAGAAATCTTAAAATCAGTTAAATCATAGTAAAAGATGGCCGAAAAATTTAAACCTAAATTTACAAGAGTAGCTCAATTAAAAACTGCCCAAGATTTACGAAATTATCTTGGGGCAAATAATGTAAAATTGGAATTCGATGATGAATTACTTTCAAAAGAAGAATCACCTTTTGGACAACATATAAAACTTAATTCGGGCAGAGAAATTGGTAATCGACTTTGTATTTTGCCAATGGAAGGTTGGGACGGAACTGCCGATGGTCGTCCGAGTGAATTTACTAAACGACGCTGGGAGAATTTTGCCATCAGCGGAGCAAAATTATTGTGGGGTTGTGAGGCTGTTGCAGTTTCGCACGAAGGAAGAGCCAATCCACGGCAATTGGTGATGAGCGATGCTAATTTTTCAGAATTTGTCAATTTGTACCAATTGCTTATTGATAAACATAGTGAGAAATTTGGTTCAACTAATGATTTGATGATTGGTTTACAACTAACACATTCGGGCAGATTTTGTAAACCAAATGATAACACAAAATTTGAGTCGAAAATATTATACAACCATCCAAAACTCAACAAAAAATTCCATTTGGGTGAAGATTATCCACTCATGACCGATGATGAGATTGATATTTTGATTGAAAACTTTGTAAAAGCTGCAGTTTTAGCTCAAAAAGCAGGTTTTCATTTTGTGGATATTAAGCACTGTCACGGTTATTTAGGACATGAGTTTTTAAGTGCCTACGACCGAGAAGGTAAATACGGAGGTAGCTTTGAAAACCGTACAAGGTTTCTACGAAATATTGTAGAAGGTATCCAAAAAAATGCCCCAGGTTTAGAAATCGGTATAAGACTTAGTGCCATTGATTTTGTTCCATTCAAGAAAAGTGCAACTGGCGAAGGCGAGCCAGATTTAATTCATAATCAAGCATATAGGTATGCTTTTGGGTGCGATGATTCAGGTACAAAAATAGATTTAGACGAACCAAAGGCATTTTTAGCTTTGGCACAATCGCTTGATATTCAGTTGATTTGCGTAACCGTTGGAAGTCCATATTATAACCCTCATTTGATGCGACCAGCATTATTTCCCCCATCAGATGGTTATCAACCGCCCGAAGAACCGTTGGTTGGCGTTGCTCGCATGATTGATGTGGCCGATGGTCTGAAACAAGCTTTTCCTGAATTAATCATTGTTGGTTCTGGTTACTCATATTTACAAGAATGGTTGCCAAACGTTGCACAAAATGTGTTACTAAACAACAAAGTTGATTCGATAGGATTTGGTAGAATGGTACTTTCATACCCAACCATGCCCGATGACATGTTGAATGACCGACCAATTCAACGAAAACTTTTATGTCGTACTTTCTCTGATTGTACAACTGCCCCACGTAATGGTTTGTATTCGGGTTGTTTTCCTTTAGACCCAGTTTACAAAAACCATCCACATGCTGAAACATTGAAAACTATCAAAGACGGACTATGAAAAAAGTAGCATTCGTCACAGGGGGAAGTCGTGGAATTGGCTTGGGAATTGCCCAACATTTGGCACAAAATGGTTTTGATTTGGCAATAAATGGCATCCGTTCTGAAGAATCAGTAATGGAGATTTTAGCATTTCTACGAATTCTTGGGGCAGAAGTAATTTATTGTCAAGGCGATATTGCATCGAGCGAAGACAGAAAGTCAATGCTCGAAAAAATTAAACTTCACTTTGGGCGATTGAATATTTTGGTCAATAATGCGGGCGTTGCACCCAAAGAACGTAACGATATTTTGGCTGCCACCGAAGAAAGTTTCGATTATGTAATTTCAACAAATTTGAAAGGAACATATTTTCTGACACAAGCCGCTACCAATTGGATGATTGAGCAAAAGGCTGATAATCAGAACTTTATAGCATCAATTATTACAATTTCGTCAATTTCGGCAACCGTTGCATCGGTCAATCGAGGAGATTATTGTGTTTCAAAAGCAGGTTTGGGCATGATGACCCAACTTTTTGCAGCACGATTGGGCGAATTTAATATTCCAGTTTACGAAGTCAGACCTGGTATAATTAAAACTGACATGACCGAAGGAGTTACAGCAAAATATGATAAACTTATTGCCGAAGGATTGACAGTTCAAAACCGTTGGGGTTTCCCCGATGATGTTGGCAAAGCAGTAGCAGCCATCGCCAAGGGAGATTTTCCTTATTCAACCGGGCAAGTTTTTATGATTGATGGCGGTTTGACGATTGCACGATTATAGGTCGCAATGTAGAGGCAAGGCATGCCTTGCCTCTACATTATATATGTGTTTTTGTATTTCAGCATTAAAAAAATTATTCAACCTTTAAAACTATTCAACAAACAATGAAAACATTTACTCGCCGTGATATTCTCAAGGCAACAGTTCCGAGTTCGCTTGCTATGATGGCAATTCCGACCATCATTCCATCTACTGCATTTGGTGCAAATGACCGAATGCGGGTTGCCGTAATCGGTATCAATGGTCGAGGTAAAGACCATATTTCAGGCTTCATGAAGCAAGATAATGTGGAAGTTGCTACGCTATGCGATGTAGATAATGTTGTGCTACAATCGGGGGCGAAGGCTTTTGAAGAAAAGTACAACAAAAAGGTACAAACCGAACAAGACTTACGCAAGGTTTATGAAGATAAAACCATTGATGCCGTAAGTATCGCTACGCCCAACCACTGGCACGCTTTGGCGGCAATTTGGGCGTGCCAAGCAGGAAAAGATGTTTATGTCGAAAAACCAGCTTGTCATAATTTATTTGAAGGTCGAAAATTAATTGAAGCAGCAACAAAATACAATCGAATTGTGCAACATGGTGTGCAGTTGCGTAGTTCGGTAGCGATGCAAGAAGCAATTAAGCATTTACGAGATGGACTTATTGGTAAAGTTTATATGGCTCGTGGAACGGTCTATAAATGGAGACCAGATATTGGAAACCTCGGAAAATCGCCAGTGCCTGAAGGCTTAAATTGGGATTTATGGCAAGGGCCTGCCCAAGTGCGTGATTTTAGCAAAAACTATGTGCATTATAACTGGCATTGGTTCTGGGATTATGGCAATGGTGATGTTGGTAATCAAGGAATACACGAAACCGATTTGTGTATGTGGGGTTTAAATGTGGGTTTACCAGAAACTATTACTTCGGCAGGTGGAAAATATCTTTGGAACGATTGTAAAGAAACCCCTGAAGTATTGAGTACAACTTACAACTATCCAAAAGAAGGAAAGGTAATTCAAATGGAAGTGCGTCCGTGGATGACCAACAAAGAAGATGGGGTAGAAGTTGGTAATATTTTTTATGGCGATAAAGGCTACATGGTTATCAATGGATATTCAGATTATAAAACTTATTTAGGCAAAAGTCGTGAACCTGGTCCAGCACGAAATGCAGGTGGCGACCATTATAAAAATTTCGTAGAAGCAGTTCGTGCTAAAGATAAATCTATGTTGAATGGCCCAGTAGAAACGGCACATTTGGCAGCAAGTATTGCTCATTTGGGCAATATTTCTTATCGTTTGGGTAGAACACTACATTTCGACCCAACCAAAGAAACTTTTATTGGGGATAAAGAAGCAAACGCAATGCTCACTCGTAAGTACCGAGCACCTTATGTTGTTCCTGATAAAGTTTAGTTTTTCCTCATTAAGCAAAAATAACCACGGAGGCACTTATTACACAGATTGCCACAGAACTAATAATGTGTTAATCTTAAAATCTGTGCCTCCGTGGTAAAATAACCCGAAAATCTATTCCCCCTAAACCTTTATGAAAGAAAACAATCAGTCACTTACTAAGCAACTTTTAAAACTACCAGTAATTGTAGCAGCTTTAGGCTATTTGGTAGATATGTATGACTTGTTTCTATTTAGCGTTGTGCGTGTACCAAGTCTGAAAGCACTTGGTGTTTCTGACGAATTATTATTACCCGAAGGTGTTTTTCTGCTCAATATGCAGTTGGCAGGCTTGCTCATCGGAGGTGTACTTTGGGGAATTATGGGTGATAAAAAAGGTCGTTTGTCTGTGCTTTTTGGCTCAATTATTCTTTATTCATTGTCAAATATGGCAAATGGCTTGGTACAAACACTGCCACAATACGCCGTTCTGAGATTTATTGCAGGAATCGGACTTGCAGGTGAATTGGGTGCAGGAATCACGCTCGTTGCCGAATTGCTTCCACAAAAACTTAGAGGTTATGGAGCTATAATTGTTTCAACAATGGGTGTTTTAGGTGGCGTTTTGGCCTATTTCGTAGCTGATTTGTTCGAATGGAGAGTTTCTTACTTTGTTGGTGGAGGTTTAGGCTTATTACTTTTATTACTAAGAATCAATGTCTTTGAATCGGGTTTATTTTTAAAACTCAAGCAAGAAAAAGCACAAAGAGGTGATATTTTAATGATTTTTGGTAATGGAGAAAGGCTTAAAAAATACCTTTTGGCAATTATTGTTGGTGTGCCATTGTGGTTTGTTGTTGGTGTTTTGATAACATTTTCTCCAGAATTTGGCAAAGCTCACGGGCTTACCGAAACAATCGTTGCAGGAAAAGCGGTCATGCTCACTTTCTTGGGGCAATCGTTCGGCAATGTGGTTTGTGGTTTGTTGAGCCAACAATTACAAAGTCGCAAAAAAGCCATTGGTATTTTTATGGTTTTATCATTCATGATGATGCTCATTTATTTACTTTTGCCAGTTTCCTCAACATTTGTCTTTTATACCATCATTTTCTTTTTAGGATTTTTCAATGGTTATTGGACCTTGTTTATTATCATGGCTGCCGAGCTTTTCGGTACGAATATTAGAGCAACGGTAGCAACCTCAATTCCAAATTTTGTGCGTGGAGCAGCTATTCCACTAACAGCGTCGTTCGCAGCCTTAAAACCAGATTTTGGAGTAAATACTGCTGCCTTGATTATTGGGGGCATTACTGTTGGGGTTTCTTTATTTGCTTTGTTTTTCTTGGAAGAAACATTCTCGAAGGATATGAACTACGTGGAGTAAAACTTATAAAATGATAAATTTCAAAAATAGTTAATCATAAAAAAGCCACTCGAAAAAAGCTTTCAAGTGGCTTTTTTATGATTAGAATTGTAAGCCTTATTTTTTATCAGGATTCAATAAATCGTAGAATTGGTCAAGTTTTGGCATCAAAATGATACGTGTACGGCGATTGGTCGTTCGTCCTTCAGATGTATCATTTGTGGTAAGCGTATTGTATTCTCCTCTACCTGCTGCGATTAGTTTATTTGGGTCAATGCTAAAGTTTTGTTGCAACGTACGCACCACTGAAGTTGCACGTTTGGTACTCAAATCCCAGTTATCATTAATACAATCAGTATTGATAGCCACATTATCCGTATAACCTTCAACCATCACTTCTAACTCAGGTCTTGACTGAATGATTTGAGCAATTTTTCCTAAAACCGCATTGGCATTTGACGAAATTTTAGAGCTTCCACTGCTAAACAACATTTTGTCAGAAATATTAATCATCACAACAGTTTTATCAATTTTTACCTCCACATCTTGGTCGTCAATACCATTATTCAACACACTTTTAAGGTTTACCGCCAAGGCTAAATTAATAGAATCAGTTTTGGTACGTGCAGCTTGAAGCAAGTTGATATATTTATCTTTAGTTGCTAATTGAGACAAAGTTTTATCAATATTATCATTGGCTGTTTTCGATAAAACCGTCAAATTGCCTACTTGCTCCATTTGTTTATCACGCATTTTTTTTAAGTCAGCAATTTGGTCTTTCAAATCGCCTATTTGCTGGTCACGTTGTTGAATCGTGCTGAGTGAAGTGTTTTTTTGAGCTTCGGTTTCTTGTTGTACTTTAGACATACGTTCAAGTTTATCTTTGTAATCTTGAACATTGTCGCCACATTTTACCAAATCAGATTGAGCTTTGTCATACTGCGACTGTAAAGCAGTCAATTTTTTTTTGGCAACACACGAAGCCATCGACATGGCTACAAATACAACGAAAAATGGTTTTAATGAGATTCTCATATTTGAGTAATTTTGGTTTGAGATAATTATTCGAATAAAATTTTACAGTAAAATTGACAAATTAAAATATTTTAAAAAATACTTTGTTCAATTAGTCGCCCATTTATAAATTAAAAGAGACGTATGGTTTAATATACACTATATCGAAAAGTAATTTATTTTAATCAAATAACGTAGTTCATATTGGATAATACTGAAATATTATTGATAAACATACGAGAATAATTTTAAGAAAGTCTAAGTAAAATATAAGACATTCTTGAAAAACATCAAAAACTTGCTTTAATTTGCTCAAATCTTTTAAAAACCATATAAATCTGGGAAAAGTCATGTTAAAAGCTCTCAAATTAGATACAACGGCAGAAAAAAATATTAAAACTTGGCTCAAAGGCAAGTATGATGCTGATACAAAAGCAACTATTCAAAAATTTATTGATGAAGGAAATACTAATCAATTAAACGACTCTTTCTATAAAAATCTTGAGTTCGGAACTGGAGGAATGCGTGGCGAAATAGGTGTTGGGTCTAATCGTATGAATAATTATACCGTTGGAGTAGCTACGCAAGGCTTAGCAAATTACCTAAACAAAACCTTCACTGACCAAGAAATTAAAGTAGCCATTGCTCATGATAGCCGTAATTTTTCGCCTGAGTTTGCTCGGGTAGCTGCCGATATTTTGTCTGCCAATGGTATCACGGTTTATTTGTATAAAGAACTTCGCCCTACGCCACAGCTATCTTTTACTGTGCGTCAGTTGGGTTGCCAAAGTGGAATTGTTATCACGGCATCGCATAACCCACGTGAATATAACGGCTATAAAGTTTATTGGGTCGATGGCTCGCAAGTGGTAGCTCCGCACGATAAAAACATCGTAGCAGAAGTAAATGCCATTACAAATGTAAAAGATATTAAGTTTAGAGGCGTAAAAAAACGCATCAAAATGATTGGCGAAGTGCTTGACAAAGCTTATTTAAAAGCCGTGAAAAGTATTTGTGTAAACCCTCGAATGATAAAAAAACAATCTGATTTGAGTATTGTTTTTTCTCCAATTCATGGTACAGGAATTACGATGGTTCCCAAGGCTTTGGCACAATTAGGTTTTACGAATATAAATATTGTAGCCGAACAATCTACGCCCGATGGTAATTTTCCAACGGTAGTTTATCCAAATCCAGAAGAGCATGAAGCCATGAGTTTGGCTTTGAAAAAAGCAAAGGAAATTAATGCAGATTTGGTAATTGCTACCGACCCTGATGCCGACCGTGTGGGCATGGCCGTAAAAGACCCGAAAGGCGAGTGGCAACTATTAAATGGAAATCAAGCAGCAAGTTTGATTATCTATTATTTGCTAAAAGCATGGAAAAAAGCTAAAAAATTAACAGGAAATGAGTTTGTAGCAAAAACAATCGTTACAACCGACTTGATTGACGAAATGGCTGCAAAAGCAGGGGTAAATTGCTACAATACACTTACTGGTTTTAAATATATTGCCCAAGTGATTAGAGAATTAGAGGGCAAGCAAACGTTTATTGGTGGTGGCGAAGAAAGCTACGGATATTTGATTGGCGATAAAGTGCGTGACAAAGATGCCATTGCAAGTTGTGCGATGATAGCCGAATTGACAGCTTATGCCAAAAATGAAGGTTTATCTTTGTTCGATTTCTTGGCAGAAATGTACCAAAAGAATGGGTTCTACTACGAAGGCTTAATTTCACTAACCAAAAAAGGCAAAACAGGTGCAGAAGAAATTCAACAAATGATGCTTGATTTTAGAGCAAAACCACCAAAAGCGTTGGCAGGTTCAAAAGTTATCCGAATAGATGACTATAAATCGCTCATGACCAAAGATTTAAAAACTGGTGAAGAAAAAGCCATTCCTGCGGGAGAAATGGGCATCGAATCATCAAACGTATTGCAGTTTTTTACAGCCGATGGTACTAAATTTACTTGTCGGCCGTCAGGAACAGAACCCAAAATTAAGTTTTATGTAGGAGTAAGAACAAAATTGAAGAAAAAAGATGAATTTGATGCCACTTTAGAGACTTTAAAAGCAAAAGTAAAAGCGATTCAAGTGGAGTTGGATTTGAATTAGAATATCAAAGAATAAAGTTTCGCTAAGTGATTCTGAACAGAATATTTACAATATTCTGTTCAGAAAGCTCAAGAAATAATAACATCAAACAAATCTCTTGATGCAGGTGAGTACATGAAGATTCTTTTCAGAAATCGTAACAATTTTGTGAGTTCAAAATGATTTCCTGAAAAGAAAACTTATTATTTATACAATGGAAAAAACACTAACATTCAACCATGTTAGCTATTTGTGGGATGAAACTAAAGCCGCTGAATTAGCTCAAAATGAAGTAGATTTGTTTATTTATCGCTCAAATCTTCTGGGAGCAGATTTACGCCTAACAAACTATGCTGGAGGAAATACTTCTTGCAAAATTACTGAAAAAGACCCTGTTACAGGCGACTCGGTAGAGGTAATGTGGGTAAAAGGATCTGGTGGTGATATCGGAACATTGACCAAAAAAGGCTGTGCCAATTTATATGTTGAAAAACTTCATGCCTTAAAAAGACGTTACAGAGGATTAGCTTTTGAAGATGAAATGGTTGGTTTATTCGACCATTGTTTGTTCGACCCAAAATGTGCTACTCCTTCGATTGACACACCGCTTCATGGACTACTCCCATTCAAACATATCGACCACCTTCACCCCGATGCACTTATTGCTATTGCTGCCAGTAAAGATGGTCAAGCTATAATGAAAGAAATTTGGGGCGACAGCATGGCATGGTTGCCGTGGCAAAAACCAGGATTTGATTTAGGCTTACAATTAGAAAAAACGGTTAAAGATAATCCAAATCTCCGTGGTGTAATTTTGGGCGGACACGGTTTGTTCACGTGGGGAGATACTTCTTATGATTCATATATAAATACGTTAGAAGTTATTGAAATGGCTTCGGACTACTTGGAAGCTAACTACGGCAAGAAAAGTCCTGTTTTTGGTGGAGTAAAATTAACTTCAAAAACTACCGAAGAACGCAAGTCAGCGGCTGCCGAAATCATGCCAACCTTGCGTGGCTTGGCATCAAGTTACCGCTTAATGGTTGGACATTTTACTGATGATGTACGAGTTTTAGAATATGTTAATTCAAATGATTTAGAGCGTCTGGCTCAAAAAGGAACGAGTTGCCCCGACCATTTTTTGCGTACAAAAATTCGCCCAATGGTGCTAAAAGGCACTTCAAAAGAGTCAATCGAAGCACAATTTGAAGCTTACCGTGCCGATTATGCCGCTTATTATGACCGTTGCAAGCATAGCAATAGTCCAGCAATTAGAGATTCAAATCCAGTCGTAATTTTGTATCCCGAAGTGGGAATGTTTACATTTGCAAAAGATAAGCAAACAGCGAGAGTTGCTGCCGAGTTTTATACCAATGCTATCAATGTAATGAAAGGTGCTGAAGCGGTTTCAGAATATGTTGGTTTAGCCGAACAAGAAGCTTTCAATATCGAATATTGGTTGTTAGAAGAAGCAAAATTACAAAGAATGCCAAAACCAAAATCATTGTCGGGCAAAATAGCTTTTGTAACTGGTGGAACTGGCGGAATTGGTAAAGCAATTTGTGAAGAATTATTAAAAGAGGGGGCATGCATAGTAGCCGCCGACCGTAATTTATTAGATGAAACTCAAGCAGAACTTAGCCAGAAATATGGCAAAGATTCAGCGATTTCGACAGGAATTGATGTAGTAAGTGCCGAAGCAATTGCCGAATCTTTTCGTAATACTATTTTAGCTTTTGGTGGTGTTGATATTATCGTAAATTGTGCTGGACTTTCAATCTCCAAACCTTTAGAAGACCATACCATTGATGACTGGGATTTATTACAAAACGTATTAGTAAAAGGTCAGTTTTTGGTTTCGCAAGAAGCAGTAAGAATTATGCGTCTGCAAGCAACAGGTGGCGATATTGTGAATATTGCAAGTAAAAATGCACTGTTTGCTGGACCAAATAACGTTGGTTATGGTACTGCTAAAGCTGCACAAGTTCACATGACCAGATTACTGGCAGCAGAATTGGGCAAAGATAAAATCAGGGTAAATACTGTAAATCCTGATGCAGTTTTGCGTGGAAGCAAAATTTGGGAAGGAGATTGGGCAGAAGGTCGTGCGAAGGCGTATGGCATAAAAGTAGATGAATTACCAAAAATGTATGCGGCACGAACGCTACTTAACGAAGA
This sequence comes from Emticicia sp., assembly GCF_043780375.1. Taxonomy (GTDB): domain Bacteria; phylum Bacteroidota; class Bacteroidia; order Cytophagales; family Spirosomataceae; genus Emticicia. The sequence continues at coordinate 42,462 of NZ_JAYWCU010000006.1, forward strand.
AATTTTGACCGAAGATATCGCCAAAGCCGTAAGGGTTTTTGTGGACGGAAGCCTTTCAAAATCAACAGGAAATATTTTGAATGTTGATGGTGGTGTAGCAGTTGCTTTTGTGAGATAAAATAGATATTTATTTCCTCTCCTTTTTCAAGGAGAGGAAATTTTAACAAAAATACACTTGTGTACAAACTTCAATTTAACCCTAACGAAAAGACACCTAAGTACAAGCAAATTGTACAATCTATCGTTGCGGATATTGAGCGAGCTGTTTTAAAAAAAAATGAACAATTACCCTCTATTAGTGAGCTAAGTGAGGAATATTATTTGGCTCGAGATACCGTAGAAAAAGCCTATCGAGAGCTAAAAGAGCGAGGTTTTATTACATCGGTGCAAGGAAAAGGTTTTTATGTGAATGGAGGCGAAAATAGTAAAATGCGTATCTTATTGGTTTTCAATAAGTTAAGTTCTTACAAAAAGCTAATTTACTACGCATTTTTAAAAGTTTTAGGCAATAAAGCAAGTGTAGATTTACAAATTCATCACTATGATGCTCGTATTTTTGCCGAAATAATTGATAAGAATTTAGGTAAATATAATTACTACGTTATTATGCCTCACTTTTTCCCTGAGTCGGAAAAAATGTTGGCTTTAAAAACCATACAAAGAATTCCTGCAGAAGAATTGGTATTACTTGATAAAGATTTACCAGAATACACGCAGCCTTGTTTGAGTGTTTATCAAGACTTTGAGAAAGATATTTTTGATGCTTTAGACGATGCCAAAGATTTGTTGGTTAAGTACAATCGAATGGTTTTGGTCTTTCCAAGTGATGGTAATTATCCTTCCGAAATTGTACGTGGATTTCGACAATTTTGTGTAAACAATCAAAAAGATTTTTTTATTAAAGAAAATGCTTTTGAGGAAGTGCTTCATGCAGGAACGGCGTATTTGGTAGTGGAAGAAACCGATTTAGCAGAATTAGTGAAGAAAAGCCGCCAATCAGATTTTACTTTAGGTAAGGAAATTGGCATTATTTCTTTCAACGAAACAACCCTCAAAGAATTATTAGAAATCACGGTGATTACCACTGATTTTGAAACAATGGGACGCACAGCCGCTGCCCTTCTTCTCGACAAAAAACAAATCAAAGTCAAAAATCCTTTTTATACCATTCGTAGAAGTAGTCTTTAGTTGAGGTGAAACTTTTGCGATTTTTTCATGGATACTTAAAAATGAAATATATTTGTAATATTAGTTGACAAGTACAACTAATTATCATTATTTTAATCAAAAAAAGCAGATATGGATAGAATTTCGATAAGAATGCAAATGGCCGCCACATTACAAATAATAGGAAAGCTCGTCACCAAATCATTCCAAGAAAGCGATTTTGATGTTACTATCACACAATTTGTGATACTCAATTTATTGAACTCACACGAAAATTTAACATTAACCCAACAAGACTTATCATTGTTGATGAGTAAAGATAAATCGGCGATTTTGAGGCAAATTGACGAGTTAGAGAAAAAAAATATGGTAGCGAGGGTTACCGATACTGAAGATAGAAGAAAAAAAATATTGATGCTGACAAAGACTGGTATTGAAGCGGTTAATCAATTATTAGAAATTGAAGGGCGTATTTTAGATTATTTGATTGCTGATGTAAATGAAGAGGAATTGATTATTTTTTCAAAGGTTTTATCCAAAATTAAGAATACTGCTAAAGAATGAGTTTTTTGTAACATTAGTTGATTTTGTCAACTATTATTGAGATTTTTTCAATAAAAAGTAAATAAATTTACAATTTTCAACCTTAAATCACCCTATAAAAAATGAAAATATTCAAAAGGTCAAAAACTAAGATAGTTCTTTATGTAGGATTATTGGTAGCAATAACGAATGTTTTTGCTCAAAAACCAGTAGCTCAACCTCAACTCGGCAAACGAAGTGCGGAGATTCTGAAAATCAACAATTTGGAATTCAAAGACCTTAACAAAAACAAAAAACTTGATAAATACGAAGACTGGCGTTTACCCAATGAAGTTCGAATCAAAGACCTGATTTCTCAAATGACTATTGAAGAAAAAATTGGTTTTATGATTATCAGCACCACCCGTTTGGCGGGCGATTTCGCTTTTCAACAAAACGCACCACGAGTCGAAATCACAAGTGGATTCAACGAGGAAGATTTATTGCAACCCAACAATATGTTTACCCGAAAACCTTTGGCTGTTCCAATCATGTCGGCAGCGGGTACAACCAAAGGAGTAATGACATATAATCTCCGTCATTTTATTATTAGAGCTAACCCAAGTGCCAAGATATTGGCCGATTGGGCAAATAATTTGCAAGCCTTGTGCGAAACTTCTCGTTTGGGTATTCCTGCCATAGTCGCCTCAAATCCGAGAAATCACGTAACGATGGATGCTGCCGTTGGTTTGAGCGTTGGTACAACGGTTTTCTCAAAATGGCCTGGCGAATTGGGTCTTGCTGCCATGCGAGATTTGAAATTAACCCGTGAATTTGCCGAAATTGCCGCTAAAGAGTGGTCGGCTGTTGGCATACGCAAAGGCTATATGTACATGGCCGATTTGGCAACAGAACCCCGTTGGCAACGTGTAGAAGGCACTTTTGGTGAAGATGCCGACTTAGCTTCCAACATGATTAGTGAAATAGTCTTGGGTTTTCAAGGTAATAAATTAGGTAAAAACTCGGTTGCAATGACAACTAAGCATTTTCCAGGTGGTGGCCCGCAAGAGGGTGGACAGGATTCTCATTTTGATTGGGGAAAATTTGCTCATTACCCTGGTGGTATGTTTGATTACCATGTCAAGCCATTCAAAGCTGCCATTGATGCAGGCACTTCATCTATCATGCCTTATTATTCAGCCCCTAAAGGTAAAGAATTTGAAAACGTAGGATTCTCTTACAATAAAGCTATCATTCAAGATTTATTGCGTAAAAAATTAGGCTTCAAAGGTATCATTAATTCTGATACTGGCCCGATTGATATGATGCCTTGGGGTGTTGAAAATTTAACCGTTTTGGAGCGTTACAAAAAATCAATTGAAGCAGGTGTCGATATTTTTTCGGGTGGTGCAGACCCCACTTTATTGTTAGAAACCGTCAAAAAAGGATTGGTAACAGAAGCCCGAATCAACGAATCAATCATCAAACTTTTGAGAGAAAAATTTGAATTAGGTTTGTTTGAAAACCCTTATGTAGATGCCGATGCAGCTGTAAAATTAGTTGGTAATGCCGAATTTCAGAAAAGGGCAGATTTAGCACAACGTAAATCTATTGTTTTACTGCGAAATGATGCCCAAGTTTTACCAATAGTGAAAAACAAGACAGAAAGCCGCCCGAAAGTTTTTTTTGAAACGTATTACGATAACGGTAGAACCAAAACTCCGATAACGGTTAAAAAGCCTACGATAGCAAATGATAGATTTGAATTTGTATCAACCAAAGAAGAAGCAGACGTGGTGTTGTTATGGTTGATACCGAGTGCAGGAGGTTTATTTAGTTCAGGAGGTAAGCCAATCGAATTGAGTTTGTCGAAAAATAAAATTGATATTGCCCACGTAAATGAATTAATAAATGCCAAACCAACTGTTGTAGTGATTAATTTTAGTAGTCCATGGGTAATTGATGAACTTGATAAAAGTAACACAAAAACGATATTAGCCACATTCGGAACAACTCAAGAAGCGTTGTTAGATATTGTGAGTGGGGCGTTTAATCCGACTGGAAAAATGCCTTTTTCAACACCAATTTCAGAAAAAGCCGCCGCAGAAAATAAGTCAGATGTACCAGGCTTTTTGGAGCCAAAAGGTTATGCTTTGTTTAAATTTGGCGATGGATTAAGCTATAAATAATTGATTTTTGTACTAAAAAGCCGTCATTATTGCAATAATGACGGCTTTTTATATTATTACTGCTTACTTTAACCTCTCTTCAAATAACTTCAAAATACGCTTATATTCATCCATCCACGAAGTTGGTTCTACGAAACCGTGGTCTTCCATTGGATATGTTGCCATTTCCCAGTTTTCTTTTTTCAACTCTATTAAACGTTGAGCCAAACGATAAGAATCTTGAATATGCACATTGACATCAACTACGCCATGACAAATCAATAAATGTCCTTTCAAGCCCGCTGCATGGTAGATTGGGGAGCTTTTTCGGTAAGCCAAGCTATCGGTTTGTGGTTCGTTTAGAATATTGGCAGTATAACCATGATTATAAGCTGCCCAGTCGGTTACGGGACGAAGAGCCGCACCTGCCGCAAAAACATCTGGCGTAGTAAACATCCCCATTAATGTAATAAAACCACCGTACGAACCGCCGTAAATGCCTATTTTTTTAGGGTCAATACCATATTTATCTACTAAAAGTTTTGCACCGTCCACATTGTCGGTTAAGTCTTTTCCACCCATAAAACGATAAATTCCTGTGCGGCAATCTCGCCCGTATCCAGCACTTGCTCGGTAGTCAATATCCAAAACTGTGTAGCCTTTGTCCACTAATAAATTATGAAACATGTATTCTCTCGAATATTGACTCCACCATTTATGGGCATTTTGTAAATAACCAGCACCATGGACGAATACAACCGCTTTTTTATTTTTGAGTTTAGCAGTTGGTTCATAAATTCTTGCAAAAATCTCTACGCCATCACGTGCCGTAAACGAAATAACTTTAGCATCTTTCCAAGGATAGGCTTTAAACTCGTCAGTCAATGAAGAAGTCAATTGCTCTGCTTTAGCATTAGGGGTATTTTCCTGCAAAAACAACTCCCACGGCTTATTAATATATGAATATCGAATGGCTAATTTTGATTCATCGGGCGAAAGTGTTACGTCATTTCCACCTACCATGCTTGTGAGTTTGGTTTTTTCTTGACCATCGACGGACATTTTATAGAAATGTTGCTCTCCAGGATGTACTTCATTTGTAATCAAATAAAACGATTGCTTATCTTTTGATAATTGTGCTTGTTGTACCTCAAATTTTCCTTTGGTGAGTTGTTTTTTCTCATTTGTCAGCACATTAATTGTATAAAGATGAGAATATCCATCAGCTTCCGACTGGAAATATAGCGTTTGGTCATCAATCCAACCGATATTTCCGCCACCAAAGCCACTAATTCCAGGGCCACCAATCCATGCTTCGTCGTGTTGACGGTCGAGGTTTTTGAGTTTGCCAGTGGCTGGGTCGAGGAGCATTATCCAACGGTCTTTGTTATCAATTGAACGTATTGTAACTACGGCAAAAGTGCCATTTGTTGACCAAGTTGGACTTGAAATCGTAATTTTTCGAGGCAATGCTTTCTTTTTTGTGGTATCTTTTTTGGCATAATCTTTCAAAAACTCAGGCTGGTCAGTAATACCTACAATATCTTTCGTAATGACTTGATAAGTAGTATCTTTTTTGATGTCATAAATGAAATTTTCATAACTTGACAATGGAGCACCCACTTTTGTGCGGGCGGGTAAATCTTCCGTAAAACCCGACTCTGTTACATAGCTTGGTACGATGGCACTTTTGGCATTTTTGGGTTGTGTAGAAAGTCGGTAAGTAATGTATCGCAAATCAGGGCTTGCTCGTGGAAGTTCCAAAGTTTTGTCATCAGTATAAATTTCTTTTGGGCGTTTGGGTAAATCGGCTTTAGCTATTATATCGGCTTCGTCTTTTTTGTCTTTTCGCTCTTTCAAAACCTCAAACATGACTAATTGGTCGGCTTTCAACCATTTTTCTTCGTCATTGGCCGGTTTTGCTTCGGCTTTTTTGCTTCCCGTGATAAAATTCGATAATTGTAAAATCGAACCATCTTCTAAACTAAGGTTATACAAATTTCCGTTTCTCGAAAATATAATCTTTGTTTCATCTCCACTAAAATAAGGATTTGATTCTCGTTCAATAGTATTAGTTAATTGCTTGATTTTCAGTGTTTTAAGATACATTAAAAAAATTTCACCTTGCTTTTCAAAAACTTTCATCGAATAGTTTTTATTATAATCGCCCGACTGGGCAGGTAAAGCACGACGTTCTTTTGGTGTAACTTTGATAGCTTTTTTTTCGGGTAAAACAATTTTATAAAGAGAATCGCCTTTGTTTTTATCAGGATTCCACGAAAAATAAATCGTTTTGGAATCTTCTGACCAAAATTGATTACTTGGCGAAGTACCAATCCATTTCGATTGGTCTTGCATGATTTTCTCTACCGTAAGTAATTGACTATAAGTAGTTTGTAGAAAACAGGTAGCAATTAATAGTAAAAATACTTTTTTCATTTGATGAAGGGTTGTAAATATATTTGTAAAAAATCCGTAATTAAATAACATTGAACAAAAGCCCAAAGGGCTTGAAAAAATCAAAACCTAAAACCTCTCAAAAACTCCTCAATACTCATTCGTTTCTTGCCTTCCAATTGTAATTCTTTGATATTCAACCATTTATCTGAACATCGAAATGACAAAAATGTCTTTCCATCAGTCTTGAAACTGCCAATTTCTGACTCGTCATTTGCTGAACTTCCTATTTCTGACTGATAAATTTTACAAGTTTTTTCTGCCAAAACCGTCCATGATGCTGGATAAGGCGAAAGTCCACGCACAAAATTATGTACTTTTTCGGCCGATTGATTCCAGTTTATTTGACAAGTTTCTTTGAAAATTTTCGGAGCGGCTTTCAGTTCCACGTCCATTTTTTGAGGAATTTGCGGATAGTTTCCTGCCCCAATTGCACGCACTGTTTTTAGTACCAAATTTGCTCCTCGCTCCATCAATTTATCATGCACTGTACCTGCATTATCGTCTTGCAAGATAGGTTCTTTTTCTGCAAAAATAATGTTTCCAGTGTCAATTTCTTGTTGAATAAAAAAAGTTGTTACGCCCGTTTCGGCATCACCATTTATCACCGCCCAATTGATAGGAGCAGCCCCACGATATTGCGGCAAAAGTGAGCCATGAAGGTTAAAAGTACCAATGGTTGGCATATTCCAAACAACTTCGGGCAACATTCTAAAAGCCACAACTACCTGTAAATCAGCTTGATAGCTACGTAATTGTTCTAAAAAATCAAGGCTTTTTAGTTTTTCAGGTTGCAAAACAGGGATGTTCTGTGAAACGGCATATTTTTTCACTGGCGTTTCGTGCATCTGCAATCCTCGCCCCGAAGGTTTGTCTGGAGCAGTAATAACAGCTACTACTTCACACCCATTTTCAACTAATTTTGCTAAACTCGCCACTGCAAAATCTGGCGTACCCATAAAAACTATTCTCATGTTTTATTCGTTATAAATATGTGAGTTTTAAAAACGCTTGATTTTTAAAAAAACTTTGTACCTTTGTTTTTCAAATTAAGCAAATGAAAAGAAAACGAACAAATAAAGTGTTTTTTCGACTGAAATTCAGGTAGTTTCTGTAATAAAATGTAAGTTTTATCAGGAACGGTCGAATTTTCGCCGTTCTTTTTTTGTCCACCCCTAAAAAAGTTAGGGGTTTTTAAATTTATAACCGTTATGTCAAAGATTCAATATTACACAGAAGAAGGTTTTAATAACCTAAAAAATAGACTTCACGAATTGAAATTTAAGGGTCGTTCCAGTATTGCTGCTCAGATTGCCGAAGCAAGAGACAAAGGCGATTTGTCGGAAAATGCAGAATATGATGCTGCCAAAGATGCCCAAGGTCTAATGGAGATGGAAATATCGAAATTGGAAGAAATTGTTGCCAATGCCCGAATTTTGGACGAATCGACCGTTGACACATCGAAGGTTTCGCTATTGTCGAAAGTGAAAATTAAAAGCATAAAAAGCGGTGCAACGATGTCATATATGCTTGTTGCAGAAGAAGAGGCGGATTTGAAATTAGGAAAAATTTCAATGAATTCTCCTTTTGGTAAAGGACTTTTTGGTAAAAAATTAGGCGAAATTGCCCAAATTCAAGCCCCCGCAGGAATGGTTGAAGTAGAGATTTTAGAAATTAGTAGATAATGTTTTCGGCTATTTCAAATAGTAAATGTTTGATTATAAATAGCGTTTTCTTGAGCATTTAGGTGGACATGACTTTTAGAAGTTATGTCCACCTAATGTTTTATGGTATTTGGCAACTAAGTATGGTAAAATTTGAGAGCTAATCTTACTTAGTTTTATGTTTGCTTTAGATTATTAATCGTTTATTCAATAATATGCCCACAAAACTGGGCAGTATTATCTAATATTTTCCCACCTCTGCGGAAGCCTAATCCACATGCTTCACCTGCAAAGAAAACTCCTGCTTGATAGCGATTTCCTGCTGAATCTTGCAAAAATTCGGTATATTCTTGAAAAACCGTTTTCTGTTCTGCATACTCTCCATCAGTTTTTTCTAAGGATGTTCCTGAAGGTGAAAGCATTTTTATATTGGCTCCCTCACGCCCAAAAAGCACCTTTTCTACACAATATTTACCTAAAATTGACTGATTTTCAGTTCTCAACAAAAGAGGATGATTTGGGAATAATTCCCATAAAACCTTCAATATTGCCTTCGATTGAAACAACAAAGTATAAGCAGGATTCAGAATAATTGCTTTTTTATTGACAGCTATTTGAGTCAAAATTCCTGATAATTCGGGTTCGTCCCAACCGATATATTCCCATGGTACTAGCTTGAACCAATAATCATACTTGATGAAACTTCCGCCGTTTGGATTTTGCTTAAAAATACCTTCAATTGACGAAAATTCAACATTTTCGATGGTATCAAAAGCTACTTCAAAACCAGCTTCTTTAGCAGCTTCTCCTAAAACTTGCATATTGGTATCATCTTCAGGGAAATCTTTCATAGTTGAAATTAATAACGAAGGCTTAAAACCTGGATTTTGACCTTGTAATTCTCTGAAATTATCTACCAAAGCTTCATAAAGTGTATTAAATTGGTTACTTTCATCCAAGCCATTTGCTTTCAATGATGCCCATTGCACTACTGCTGTTTCTGGAATACAAGTAGCTGTATCGGCATTGAATTCTATCAATTTTATTGGCTTTCCATCTAAACCTCCACTCAAATCGAAACGACCATAGAGATGCCAATGGCTATCATTTTCCCAAGAATATTTAACTAACTCAACCAAGTTTTCAGGAATTCCTAATTCTGTAAATCGTTGATTATCAATTACAAGCTGTGCTGCTACGATATACATTTCGTATAATTCGTTGGCAGAATCATAATATTTTTCTGCCTCATTTTCAGACATAATAACCATTTCATTAGTGATGTAGGGCAAAGTATTTTCACCCAGCATCCAATCCCAACCTGCATTTCGGAGTGACGATTCTGGTGGAATAGATAGTTTTTTTAATTTCATTTTTTACAAAATATAGGTAGGGATTTGCAGCATAAACCCTTGTGTGCGAATTAGTATATATTTACGACAAGGGCTTATACAATAAGCCTCTAAATTTATTGATATTTTTAAGAAACATGACTTGCACGACTTGCCCCATGAAAAAAGCCAGTACGTCCGCCCACAGGTCGGGTTATAGTTGAACGAGAGTTTCCGATATTTTGATGAATTGAGTTTGAACGATTGAAAGCTCCAGATGTTAAAAAATATGCCATCATAAGGCCACTACCACCAAAATGACTACGATGATAGCGAGTAGAATGAGTAGAATCGGTTTTTGAAGTCGAATTATTTGCTTTAACACCACTCACATCGGGGCGATAAGTCATATAATTTGGACTAACAGTTTTTGCTAATAAATAACCCATTCCGCCAAAAAGAAGTGCATTTGGAAGATTGCTCTTTTCACCAATTGAGGCCGAATCTGTTTTTAATTCGCTGTCTATCAGTCCTTTAACTATTTGTGGAGAAAGAATTTCTTTCCTACCATCAAGATAAGTTACGATTGCCTCCGAACTATCGGCAGGCACTTCTGTTTCGTCAGAAATTTTAAAAATACCCTTTGAAGTTTCCGAAATATAGGTTTTTACGCCTTTGGTATAAACTTCCACTTCTTCATATTCGTAGTCGTTTTCTGAGCTATTGCCGCAATTTTGCAAAGTCATACCACCTCCCAAAATTGCTAAGGCAAGCGTACTACTTATGGTAATATCTTTTACTTTTCTGATAAATGTTTTTTTACTTACAGGTGTCATATCGGTTTAGATTTGGTGCGTAAAGGTTTCTGAAAAATAATTACCAAAAAAGCATCTTTGTAAGAATGGTAATTTACAAGCTTGTTTTGGACGAAAATAGAGATGATTTTTGTAAATATAGCGAGTTTCTGATTAAAAACTTTGGAATTATTTGCTAAAAGTATATGTTAAAAAGCATATACCTAACAATTATCCTTGGAGGAATTTTAAATGAAACTTCTTTTACATTACCTTAGTCGCTACCGTTGGCAAGTAGTTTTAGCTTTATTTTTAGCTTCCATTAATCAAACTTTTTCGTTGCTTGACCCACTTATTTTTGGAAAAATAGTGGATGAATATGCTGGTAAAGCTAAAACTTTTACTAAAGAAGATTATACAAAAGGTGTATTATTAATGCTTTTGGCAGTTGTAGGTGTGGCAATGGTCAGTAGAATTGCCAAAACACTCCAAGATTATGTGATGAATATGGTTATTCAGAAATTTGGAGCGTCTATTTTTACAGATGGTTTGAAACATACGCTGAAACTTCCATATCAGCAATTTGAAGACCAAAGAAGCGGTGAAACGCTTTCAGTTTTACAAAAAGTACGCACCGATACCGAAAAATTTATCACGCTTTTTGTCAATGTTGGTTTTACTTCTTTGATTGGTATTATTGTTTTAAATGTCTATATCTTTCATTTTGGCATTAGCCCTTGGTTATTTTTTGTGTATTTGGGTGGAGCAGCCGCTTTGGCTTTTTTAACGAAGGTTTTGAGTAAAAAAATCAAAGAAATTCAACGGGTCATTACTAAAGAAACAACTTCTTTGGCAGGAACAACTACCGAATCGCTTCGCAATATTGAGTTGATTAAAAGTTTGGGTTTGACCGACCAAGAAATCAAGCGTTTGAATTTAAATACCTTGAAAATATTGCAATTGGAATTGAAGAAAGTTCGCAGTATTCGTAGTATTGGTTTTATCCAAGGTACCTTTGTCAACTTCCTTCGTCAAGCAATTTTATTTCTTTTATTGTTATTGATTTTTAAAGACCAAATGACTGTTGGTCAGCTACTTACGCTGCAATTTTGTTCGTTTTTTGTGTTCGGGCCAATGCAGGAAATGGGCAATGTAATTATCGCTTACCGTGAAGCAGAAGCGTCTTTAAATAATTTCGAAAAGCTAATTAACAACCCCATTGAAGTTACTCCCGACCATCCTACAAAATTGGGTGCGGTAAATAATTTAAAATTTGAAGATGTTAGTTTTAGCCACTTAACTGCACAAGGAAAAGCATTGGATACTGTAAATTTTGAAGTACAAAAAGGTCAAACTGTGGCATTTGTGGGGCCGTCGGGTTCAGGAAAAACAACTTTAGTAAAACTCTTAGTTGGACTCTATAACCCATCAGAAGGAACTGTTTATTACAATAATTTACCTTCACACGAAATAAATATCGAAGAATTACGCTCGCAAATTGGCTTCGTAACGCAAGATACGCAATTGTTTTCTGGAACAATTAAAGAGAATTTGCTCTTTGCTCAACCTCGTGCGACCGATGCCGAGATATTAGATGCTTTACAAAAAGCGGCTTGTCAAAACCTTTTGGAAAGAGCCGAAAATGGCGTTGATACTGTCATTGGCGAAGGCGGGATCAAGATTTCGGGTGGAGAAAAGCAACGCCTTTCAATTGCAAGAGCATTGCTAAGGAATCCAAAGATTTTTGTTTTTGATGAAGCAACTTCGGCCTTAGATTCATTGACCGAAGAAGAAATAACAAACACCGTAAAAGATGTAACCGCCGAAGGTGATTATATTACGGTAATGATTGCTCACCGCCTAAGTACGGTCATGCACGCCGATAGAATCTTTGTTTTAGAACAAGGAAAAATCATTGAAGTGGGTAAACACGAAGAACTTTTAGTAGAAAAAGGCTTGTACTATGCTATGTGGAGACAACAAATAGGGGAACGTAAGAATAAGGTTGTAGTAGCATAAAGGTGGGTTTTCCGTGGACTGCCGACTATTGACTTGCCTACTCCTGCATAACCTTCGTGATTTCGTTGAGTTTCTGAACTTTACTCTGAAAATCTCCTTTTAATTTGTTTCTGATAGCCTGCAAGTTATTCAATGTTTCTTGCAGGTTTTCAGGAATAATTTCCTCTAAAATTTCCCGAAAACGCTTCGCAAAGGTTGGTGATTTTCCATTGGTTGAAATGGCAATTTTTAAATCATCTTTCACTACCACCGAACTCAAATAAAAATCGCATAAATCGGGCGTATCTGCTATGTTGACTAGTATTTTTTTAACTTTACAATCGTCTCGTACTTGGCGATTTACTTCTTTGCTATCTGTTCCTGCCGTAACTAAATCTATGCCTTCAAGGTGCGAAATATGGTATTTTTCTTGAATCAAAGTCAAATTATGGTGCGAAACCAAAGCCTTTATTTCGTCACGAATTTCGGGAGAAACGAGCGTTACTTTTGCTTTGGGTGAATTTCTGAAAATAGCTTCTATTTTTTCTAAACCCACATTTCCACCGCCAACAACGAGCGTGTGTAGTTCTTCAAGTTTTAAAAATATAGGAAATAATGTGTTCATTTTTTAGCTGTCAAAGTTTTTTCTAAAATTCTAACCAATTGCTCCAATCCTTCTTTATCTACTTCCGAAAAATCATCTAATTTATCACTATCAACATCCAAAACCATCAAAATCTCGCTATTTTTATCAAAAACTGGTAAAACTATTTCAGATTTTGAAGCTGAACTACACGCAATATGCCCAGGAAATTCGTCAACATTTGGTACGATAACAGTTTGTTTTGTGCGATAACAGTATCCACAAACACCTTTGTCGAAATTGATGCGAGTACAAGCAATTGGTCCTTGAAAAGGTCCTAAAACCAATTGGTTTTCTCGTTTTATATAAAACCCCACCCAAAAGAAATCAAAGGCTTCTTTCAAAGCCGCAGCGAAGTTTGATAAATTAGCAATTTCGTCAGTTTCACCACTCAAAAGTCCTTCGATTTGAGGAATAATGCTTTCATAAATTGCCTTTCGAGAAGCATTTTCAGGAATATATAATGTTTCAGCCATATTTTGTGGGACGAAGAACAGCTTTGTCCAAATGGATTAAGCGAATGTTTTAACAAAAAAACGTTTCAAAGTTGGAGCCTCAATGGCTTTTATTTGCCATCCGTTTGATAAGTCGCTAAATTTTTCTAAAGTATTATTATTGAAAATAATGGTTTCGGGTAAAAGAAGTCCACTTTCAACGGCTTTTTTTGATTGGAAAACTGAGAAAGTTTTGATTTCATCGCCATCAAAATAAGCCTGTGAACGGTCGAAGAAATCAATATTTAAAGTCTCGCCTAACTCTTTAAACCAATGTGTAGAAGCATCAATTGAACAACCACTGGCGGCATTCATATTTTGGTCGAGAGCAATAATGACGAAACGATTATGCAAAACTTTTGCCGAAGCCAATAAAGTTGCCCCGTGAGCAGCCCATTGATTAACGGCAGGTTTTAAATAATCCCCAATCGTAATCGCCTCATTATCAGTTAATTGACGATTGGCTTGATATACCCAAATACGGGCATTTTGCGGAATTTTATCGAAATCTATATACATGTTATTGGCTTAAAAAAAAATGCCACAATCAAAAGTGTGGCATAATTAGTTTAGAAACAATATTTTTTTGAAAATAGTCTCCGATAAAGACAATTAAAATTTTGTAGAATAAGTTTCTAACTTATTTCTATTGTCAATAAACAAGTTGGAAGCTTGTTTTACTACATCGCTTGCTCGAGCAACTCCGCCAAGTCATAAACTTTTATATCATGCTCACGTTCTTTGTTTTTTACTCCGTCCGACATCATTACCATGCAGAAAGGACATGCAACGGCAATTGTTTTTGCTCCAGTAGCCAAAGCGTCTTCAATTCTCTCAATATTTACTTCTTTTGTTCCTTTCTCGGCATCTTTAAACATTTGCCCACCACCTGCACCACAACAAAGTCCGTTGGTTTTGCAACGCTTCATTTCTACCAATTCGGCATCCAAATTTTCTAATAATTGGCGTGGAGCTTCATAAATATCATTAGCACGACCCAAATAACACGAATCATGATAGGTGATTTTTTGACCTTTAAACGAGCCGCCACCTTCGATTTTTATTCTACCTTCGTTGATTAATTGTTGTAAATATGTCGAATGGTGTATCACTTCGTAATTTCCACCCAATTCGGGATATTCATTTTTGAGCGTATTGAAACAATGCGGGCAAGCCGTCACGATTTTCTTTACGCCATAGCCATTTAACACTTGAATGTTTTGTTGAGCAAGCATTTGGAAGGTAAATTCGTTTCCTGCACGACGAGCTGGGTCGCCCGTGCAAGCTTCTTCTGTGCCGAGAACGGCAAATTTTACACCGATTTTATTTAGAATTTTAACAAATGAAATCGTTACTTTTTTATATCGGTCATCAAACGAACCTGCACAACCCACCCAAAAAAGCACTTCGGGTTCTTGACCATTTGCAGCCATTTCTGCCATTGTAGGTACTTTATATTCGATAGTTTCTGCCATAGTGTTAATTGATTGAATACGATTGTTAGCAAAAATAGTATGCGTGCATAATATTTGCAAGCGAGTAGCTGAAAATTATTTGTAATGTTTCATTGTTATGATAATTAAGAAGGGCTTTATTCAAAGCAAAGATTGAATTTAGTACCTTTGAACCATTCTTTCGAATGTATTTGATGCTGATTTTTTAAAACATTCATTCATTCAATAATTCAATTCCATTGTGGCACTCATTCACCCATTGCTCTTATGTCTGATAATCTTTTTTCTGTTGAAACAACTTATTTTGCCGATGTGATTTTGCCAGTGCCAATTCCACGAATGTTTACCTATCGTGTGCCGAGGAATTTTGTGGACGAAATAAAAATTGGGGCGAGGGTTATCGTGCAATTTGGTAAAAACCGTGTGGTTACGGCCGTCGTTGGTCGGATTCATAATACGCCTCCCGAAAAATATCAGGCAAAATACATTCTCGAATTGCTTGATAATGAGCCACTTATTACCAAACAACAACTTTGGTTGTTCGATTGGATTGCTGATTATTACATGTGTTGCGTGGGCGAAGTGATGAACGTTGCGGTGCCGTCGGGTTTGAAAGTAACGAGTCAATCAAGGATTCAGATAAATCCAGATTTTGACCACCCTGAATTATTGGATGAAAAAGAAATTGAGTTTTTGGATATTCTGAAAAATCACGCTTCTTTGACTTATGATGATGCCATCAAATTTGTGGACGAAACCAATATCAATTCTATGATAAAATCGCTGATTGGAAAGCACGCAATTATTATGTATGAAGAAGTTAAGGAAAAATATAAGCCAAAAATTGCTAAGAAAGTTCGCTTGAAAAGAGTTTATGAAGGAGCAGAAGAAGTAGCAAATTTGATTGATTCGTTGGCGAAATCGGCGAAGCAACAAACCGTTATTTTGGAATATTTAAGGCAAATTCCAATGCACCAATTGTCGGAGAGAAATTCTTTAGGAGTTGACAAATCGCTTTTTACGAAAGGCGAAACCTCTGATTCGGCTT
The DNA here is from genome assembly GCF_043780375.1 of Emticicia sp. GTDB lineage: Bacteria > Bacteroidota > Bacteroidia > Cytophagales > Spirosomataceae > Emticicia. The sequence continues at coordinate 58,202 of NZ_JAYWCU010000006.1, forward strand.
TAAGTACTTTGATTGAAAGAGGTATTTTGGAGCAGTTTGAAGTAGTCGTTTCTCGCTTTGCTGATGATATGCCTGCCGAACCAGTGAAAATAGAATTGACACCCGCTCAACAACAAGCAAGCAATGAAGTTTTATCGAATTTTCAGGATAAAGATGTGGTTTTGCTACACGGAATTACGGGAAGTGGAAAAACTGAGATTTATATTGATTTGATTCAACAAGTGCTAGAAGGTGGCTCACAAGTATTGTTTCTTTTGCCAGAAATTGCACTTACGACCCAAATTGTGGTCAGAATGAAGCGGGTTTTTGGCGATAAAATGGGCGTTTATCATTCCAAGTTTTCAGACAATGAGCGAGTGGAAGTTTGGCGAGGTGTTTTGGAAGGACGATATCAGTTTGTGGTCGGCGTGCGATCGGCGGTTTTTTTACCGATGGACAATTTGGGTTTAGTAATTGTTGATGAAGAACACGAAGGCTCGTATAAGCAATATGACCCTGCCCCTCGCTACCATGCACGTGATGTGGCAATTATGTTAGGGCTGAAACAAGGAGCAAAAATCTTGTTGGGTTCGGCAACGCCATCGCTCGAGAGTTATTATCAAGCTACCACAGGAAAATACGGTTTAGTGTCGCTCAACCAACGCTATGGAAATGCCCAATTGCCCGATATTCATTTGGTTGATTTGAAGGCAGCACGTAAAGCAAAAACCATGAAAAATGATTTTTCGGGGACTTTGTGCCAACATATTGAGCATAATTTAGAGATTGGTGATCAAACGATTATTTTTCAAAACCGTCGAGGTTATTCGCCGTATTTGAATTGTCAAGAATGTAATTGGATTGGCGAATGTGAGCAATGTGCTGTGAGTTTGACTTATCATCTCGACTCGAAAGAATTACGTTGCCATTATTGCGGACATAAAGAAGAAATTCCGAAGGCTTGCCCAGTTTGTGGTTCGGGAAAAATAAAAACGGTGGGTTTTGGTACAGAAAAATTGGAAGATGATTTACGAATTATGTACCCAAAGGCTCGTGTGCAACGCATGGATTTGGACACCACTCGTACCAAAAATGCCTACCAAACTATTCTTGGAGAGTTTGAGCAGGGAAATACCGATATTTTAGTCGGAACACAAATGATTAGCAAAGGTCTTGATTTTGACAAAGTAAGTTTGGTCGGAATTTTTGATGCTGACCGCATGATACATTTTCCAGATTTTCGAGCGGCCGAACGTGCTTTTCAAATGCTTACACAAGTAAGCGGACGGGCAGGAAGGCGTGAGAAAAAAGGTTTGGTGTTGATTCAAACAGGCAATACAACGCAAAGTTTACTGCATAAAGTGGTGAATAACGATTATATGGGTTATTATAATGACGAAATTAAGGAGCGAGAAGGATATTTTTACCCACCTTTTACTCGTGTGATTTCGATAACGGTCAAACACGAAGAACAAGACAAAGCCGAAAAAGCTGCTCATTGGTTGGCCAATAAATTATTAGAAAAACTCGGCAAAGCCCGTGTACTTGGCCCCGAAAAAGGAATGGTAGAGCGAGTAAGAAATAAGTTTTTGTTTGATATTTTGCTAAAACTCGAAAAAGACAAACTCAACATAAAGGCTGCAAAAGTTTTCTTGCAAGAACAAGTTGATGCGGTGATGACACAACGTGAGTTTAGAGGTGTTTTTGTTGTGGTTGATGTGGATGCGGTGTAGGTTTTTGAAGTTTAGAGAGATAGCTTTGGAATGTTGCAGAAATATTTATATCATTGTAAAGTAAATCTGAATGGCAGATTTTGTAACTAATTTATAATCAGTTAATTATAATTATATATTGTTGTATTTTTACAAGTTTGAAAAATAAAAAAAGTATGTTCAATTTAAAAGTAGAAAATAGTATAGAAAATGAATTGAACCAATCAATTCTAAACGAGATTATTGAGAAAATTCAAGCAAAATTCCCACATATTAATAAAGAAAAAATTAATTTCGACCCCAAAAGCGGTAATTTATCTGTTGACCAGTTATCTGAAAATGAGCTAAACTCTTGCTTTCCCGAAGAATAAATTCAATTATTTATAATTAACCTTGTAATTGACTCTCAATAATTATGGATAGTTTTTATGTATATTGCCACATTGATATTGAAACCAATACTCCATTTTATATTGGAAAGGGGCAAAAATCAAGAGCATTTAGCATAAATCGTCATAGTCATTGGACTTCTTTTGTAACGAAATTCTGTAATAATTATTCAGTGAATTTTATAGCAGAAAATGTAGATGAAAATACAGCTTTACTGATTGAAGGAGAATTTATTGAAAAATACGGGAAGTTGCATAATAATACTGGTTGTTTGCTAAACTGGTTTGATGGTGAATATCATTTAAGGAGTATAAAATATTCAACAGTTCCCAATATTAAATCAAGCTACAATGATTATCTAACAGATTTTGGAAAAGAGTTATTTAGTTATGACAGGAATTTATTGAATTTAACAAAAATTAATAAATTCTTAAATGAATTAGTCGAAGAAAATGCGGCACTTACAAGAGATAAATTAATTTCAGATATTACCAAAACTAAAACGCCTAAACAATCTTGGATTATACCATTTTATATTGACCAAAAAATTTCAAGAAATGGTTCTTTTGAAATAAAAACATCAAATCTCAATGAAATTATTGATGAGATAAAAAAACCTATCATATTTAATAACCTCCCCAGCCGTCCATATGTAGATTCAGTAATCCATAAGTTAATGATTTACTTTGACTTAATTTTGCAAAGGCACATATGGATTGAACAAAATGGGTTAAAAATATCAAATGAAAATATTAAATGGTATTTTTATTCTGAGTACAGGTCAAGCTACATAAAAATTCTCCAAGTAATGAATAAAGGCATTTTATTGAGGCCCGAATTTCGTTCCACAAATACAAAAGACTTTCAAATTGAAAATATTTTTGATTTTGAAGTAATGAAGCAATGAATTTACTTTCAAATCAACTCCGCTCTGCGAAGAATCTTCCTTCGCAAAGGTACTTTGACATCCCGTTTTTAAAACGGCATTTGCAGATTGGGGTCATATAACACTCGTGCGATTTGCAAGCTTCGCAAAGCAAAAATCACACACAAAATTAACCATGAATAGTTTCTGATTTTCCGTAGCGGGCTATTACAGAATCTTCGAATGCTATCCATTCTCGCCAACGTTTTTCCACGTCAATACCTACGCCATATTTGCGGGCATAAGTTATAAAAGTGGTATAATGCCCTGCTTCACTCTCCATGAGTTGCCTATAAAATATAGCCAATTCGGCATCACGAATATTTTCAGAAAGTATCTTAAAACGTTCACAACTTCGGGCCTCTATCATGGCTGAAAAAAGGAGTCTTTCTACTAAACCTGATACACGACTACCACTGTTACTTCGCTTCATGTAATCGGCTAACTCTACTACATATTTGTCTTTTTGCTCCCTTTTAAAATTCAATCCTCGTTTTCTGATAATGGCGTGTACCATCTGAAAATGCTCTAATTCTTCTTTGGCTAAGGCCAATAAATCAGTTACAAGGTCTGGATATTCAGGATTGTTTGTAACAATGGTGATGGCATTGGTAGCAGCTTTTTGTTCACACCAAGCGTGGTCTGAAAGAATCTCTTCAATGTTTTTCTCAACAATATTGACCCATCTTGGGTCGGTAGGTAATTTTAATCTTAAAACAGACATTTTTTTCAATTATAAAAATTCCTGCACTGCGAAGACTTTTTATTCGCAGTGGCGTTTTGACATTTCCTTATGTCATTTTGAGAGAATGAAGAGCAACCGTGCGAAGTTTATACACTTTGCACGGTAAAATTTATATCTCATTCAAACATTCAAAAACCATTCTATAAAAATCAGGGTGAGATTGCCATGTTTGCCCAGAAACGTATTTTCCATCTCTTACGGCTTCATTTTTGCCGACATAATTACCTCCACAGGCTTCAACTTCAAATCGTACGTTTTCGTAACAAGTAACAGTTTTGTTTTTAACCAAACCTGCTGCTGTCAGAATCTGAATTCCGTGGCAAATAGAGAAAATAAATTTATCAGCTTTGTCAAATTCTCTTACAATTTCTATTAATTTTTCATTGTGTCGTAAAAATTCGGGAGCTCTTCCGCCCAAGATCAAAATAGCAACGTAATCTTCAATTTTTACATCTTCAAAAGCAATATTTGACTCAACAATATACCCTGGTTTTTCGATATAAGTATCCCAGCCAGGTTCAAAATCATGGATAACCAAATTGAGTCTTTTTACACTCGGTGCCGCTATAACAGATTCATATCCAGCTTCTTCAAAGCGGTGTTTGCCATACAAACATTCGTAACCTTCACCTGCATCGCCAGTGATAATGAGAATTTTTTCTTTCTTTGACATTGTATAAAATAAGGTTGAATTAAGAAACAAATATAAAAACATTCTTCCATAAGAATAGTTTTTTTAGAAATTCGGCTGAATTTCAATTCAGTTTTTGTGTTTGCCGTTGTTGAAACGGGTTCACGAAATTAACACGAACGGAAAGAATCGAATTATTTGTAAATCACAAAGTAGAATCTCAAATTGTTTAAACTTTTTGTTTTTTGGTGATTGTACTTAAAAATTAGAGCCAACAATGTGATGAAATGAATTTCCACCCAAATATTTAAACCGAACAAATTGAGCAAGCCAAGTATCACTTTAAAGGCTTTTGCAGAAAAATTTTAGACTACCATCTGATAATTTTTAATGTCTTTTTTTGGGTTAAATCTTCGATTCGTAAAAGAATATCAGGGCTGATGGTATCAAACGAAATCGTTTTAGTTGTTTGGTTATTATTAAGCGTAAATGTATCTTGATAAAGAATTTGTTTAGTGGTTTGATTAATGAAAGTTGTTCGTAACTGGTTGTTAATTAATGAGTTAGCGAATTTTAATTCTACATCAGATTTATTAGAAGGTAAAATCGTAATTGAAACCAAATCGGAGTTTGGCTCTATTGCTGAAATTAAAAACTCATTTTGCACGACGATATTTGCTCTTGAAAAATTGGCATAACCATAACCTAATTGTATCGTTGGCGAAGCAAACTGATGCCCAGATTTTCGGATACAACGAGTAACTTCCTGAGCCGTAAGGTAAGGGTTTGCTTGCCAAAAACCAGCTACTAAACCAGCCACTAAAGGAGCTGAAAATGAAGTTCCATTACCCGCTGTTGCATTGCCCGAAGTATTGCAAAGTGACGTGCCACTACCAACTGCCACAACATCGGGCTTTATTCGCCCGTCGGCAGTATTGCCTCTTGAGCTAAACGGGGCATAAATGCCATCTCGTGTTACTGCTCCAATCGCCAAAACCGAATCGGCATCTGCTGGAGCAGTGATGATTTGCCAAGAATTATCTCCCAAATTTCCTGCCGAAATCACTACGACTATTCCTCTTTCGGAGGCTAAATCCGCTGCTCGTGTGCTGAGAGCAGTTTTTCCATCCATCATGGCAGGTGTATAATTATCAGCAGCATTATCAAAAGTACTATACCCCAACGACGAACTAATAATATCTGCACCTAAACTATCTGCCATTTCTGCCGCAAAAAGCCAGTTTGCCTCTTCCAAAGGCGTTTCAGAAGCACCGTCTTCTGTACGAAAAAGTGCCACCGAAGCACCAAAAGCAGGGCTAATCATCTGATTATCAAGATAACCAGCCATTGTACTCAAAACTGCTGTTCCATGTCCGCCTTGTTCATAAACGGTATTATCATTATCCACAAAATCATAGATTTTTACTACTTTATTGTTCAAAAAAAGATTTTGTAAACAAGTACTTATGTTGGCATTCAGAAAACCATCATCCAATAAAGCAACAAGCATACCTTCGCCATGAAAACCCTGTTCGTGCATTATATCGGCACCTAATAATTGTATTTGTGCGGTAGCATTTCCATAGTTAAGGCTTTCGATTTTTTCTATGGCAAATTTATCGAAAATATCCACTTTTCTTACTTGTTTGAGCGGGCGATCGAATTCAATTCCTTTGACAAAGGGTAAATTTAAAATTGTATTTTTCTGAGTTTCTGTCGCTTCTACTAATGCAGCATTCATCCAACGAGATTTATAGATAACTGTCGCACCTGTTTGCAGAATATCGAAAATGTATGTTGGATTTGGGGGTAAATCACTTGTTTTGATGGTGATTCCTTGTTTAAAACGCCTTTCAATTGATTTTTGAGAAAGATAAGCCAGTGGAGAATTAATAGAATAGGGCGAATTATTTTTGTCTTTTAATAAGACTAAATATTTATACTTTGTTTGGGCAAAACTTTTTTCGCAAAGGCAAAAAAATAGCAAAACTAACAGACTTATTTTGTGATGTTTCATAGCCAAGCAAATGTTAAAATCTATCTATTTTATCACCATCAATTTCTTTACATTTTCTTTGCTTAAGTCAATTTTCTTGAAATCTTTGGTTTTTATAGAAAGCTCACGCTCCACATGTCCCAAGCACGAAAAAGCACTGTTTTGATTAATAAGGTGTACCCAATAGTTTAGACAGTATTTTTACTATTGTTGTTGTAAATTTTCTTTTTTTGCTTCTTTTTTTCTTTTGTTAATTGCTGTG
>NZ_JAYWCU010000007.1:0-5983 GCF_043780375.1 Emticicia sp.
GAAAATTTGATGTTTACAGCTTGTTCAATGTATAATTTTAGACTGGATTGTCAGAAAATTATACTAATCAAAGAAAAAATATGTTAAAAATGTCTAATACTAAGCATCGAAAAAGTGAAAGCAGTTTTCTTGAATAACATTGGTTTTGAGGTTAGGTTTCTTTTAGAAAAAATGTAGTCAATATTTAGATGCAAAAAATGCAAAAAACTTTCGCTGAAAAATAAAAATGTTTTTATGAATTCTTGGAAGTCGTTCTAATGACGATACTTTGAGAATAATAAAAGAGAACCACCAAGAAAATCTGCTAAAATTTTCAGAGGTTCTCTTTTCAAACTCAGTTCGACTTTGTGAAAGTATTACATCAAGCGATAAATCATCTCCGAAACCTCAGCTAAAACTTTCACGCCAGCATCGACATTTTTGAGTTTTTTAGAAAGAAGTACCAAAACATATTTTCGTCCATCGGGCAAGTAAACAATGCCAGAATCGTGCTGAACGCCAGTAATAGAACCAGTTTTGTGTGCTACTCGTATTTCTTTTGGAAGTTTAGCAGGAATAATTTCATTGAATTTTTGGTCGAATAGAATCTTGGTCATTGCTTCACAAGATTGTCTGTCGATGACTTTATTTTTAGCTATTTTTTCAAAAATCAACATCAAATCGTAGGCAGTTACCGAATTATTTAAGCCTTTATCAAATGCCTTTTGGTCTTCTACGCCACGCAAAACTTGAATATCTTTGGCTCCCAATTTCCTCATACTGGCATTCGCTTTTTTTGCATCAACCAAATCGATTAAAATATTAGTAGCCAGATTGCTACTCACAATTATCATTTGATAAGTGAGGTCATAAATAGTCATTTTTTGTCCGATTTTTTTGTACATTCCGTCGCCGCTATCGTCTTTTATATCTAAGCCAAAAGGACTTCCATCAACAATGCTTTTGAATACATTTTTTACCAAAATCGAATCTGTAAGTTTGAATTTTCCTGCCTTTGCTTGCATAAAAACTTCAATCATTACAGGAGTTTTCATAGTGCTTGCTGCATGAAACTTTGTTTTTTCGTTGATAAACAAAGTTTTTCCTGTTTGTAAATCTTTGAAAGCAAGGCCAAATTCGCCTTCAACATTTTTTAGTTTTGTTTCGATAGAGTTTTTTAAGTTCTCAGTTGATATCTTTTGAGCAAAAATTGGCATAGAAAAGCAAAATAGTAAGTAGATATACAGGTTTTTCATCAGAAATATGTATTTAGAAATCCAAATATTATTTCAAAATAAATGAAAAATTAGCAAATAGCAAGTCAATTTTTAAAGAAATAAAAAAATTACATATCATCCCGCAAGTTTTTTTTACATTTAACATCTAATTATTCAAACACGAACCTAAAGCCAACATTTGGAAGAAAAACAACTCATCTCCGACTTACAAAATGGCTCTGAAAGTGCCTTTCGTTACCTTGTTGAATTGTTTCAAGACAAGGTGTTTAGTACGGTTTTATCTATTATTCAAAATGTAGAGGAGGCAGAAGATGTTTCGCAAGAAGTATTTATTGAGGTCTATGAGTCAGTTCGAAAATTCAGAGGAGATTCAAAAATTTCGACTTGGATTTACAGAATTGCAACAACAAAAGCCTTAGAAGCCTATCGCAAAAAAAGAGCTACCAAACGCTTTGCTTTTTTGACGAGTTTGTTTGGTGACGACGACAAAATAGTGCATCATTCTGTAACTTTTGAGCATCCTGGAATAGTTTTAGAAAACAAAGAGCGAGCAAGCATTTTGTTTAGACATATTAATCAACTACCTGATAGTCAGAAAATTGCATTTACATTATGTAATATTGAAGGCTTAAGTTATCATGAAATTACTGAAGTAATGCAACTTTCACTTTCATCGGTTGAGTCATTATTATTTAGGGCAAAAACCAATTTAAGAAAAACATTGAAAGATTATTATGTGAACCAAGATTTATAAAAATATATGAAAAATCTAAATATAATAGAGCAAGAAATAGACAAAACCTTAGCATCACTAAAAGGTATTGAACGAGCAACAATTAACCCTTTTTTCTATACCCGCCTCGAAGCAAATATGCAACAACGCAATGCACCATTACCCAGGTTTGTGTTTCGACCTGCTTTTATTTGGTCATTATTAGCTTTGATTGTTGTCTTAAATGTGAGTGTAGCAATACGTTATTCTAAAAAAGATAAAGCATCGGAAGAGCAAAATGCCAGTGCTTTTGCCCAAGAATATGGACTAAGTTTAAATGGTACTAATTTGTAATTATAATGAAAGAAAACAATAAATATCGTATACTTTGGGTTGCTATTGGCTTGCTTTTGGTACTAAATATTGGGCTACTTGTATGGGTTTCTTTCTTTTCTAAAGGTAGCCCGAGCCCACCCAAACGGCTTTTTTTGGAAAAAGAATTGAAGTTTGATAAAAAGCAATCTGAAACTTATAGGATATTGCAGCAAGAGCATTCTCAACAAATGAGAGCTTTGAGAGAAGATGTAAAATCAATGAAAGAGGCTTTTTATACTGAAATATCTCAACCCAATATCTCTGACGAAGCTTTAAAAGTAAAAGCTTTAGCTATAGAATCTAAAATGATTGATGCAGATGTGCTGACATTCAGGCATTTTCAACAAGTACGTCAGATGTGTACATCTGCCCAACAAACCCGTTTTGACGAAGTGATAATTGAGCTAATTCGTTCGATAGAAAGACAAGGTGTTAGACCTCATCCAAGAGAAGGTCATCCACATCCAGATAATAGGCCTCTTCCACTTGAGAGGTAATTGTATATTTGCGATTTTTATTTTGGAAAGGTTCGTTTTTACGATTATAAATAATATTGAATTTAGTTATAATTGTTTGACTACAAGTATTTTATGGAATAATAGTAAAAGTATTTATTTAACCCGCAAGTTTTTTTTTGAGTTCACATCTAAACACTTATAAAACAAATAATTAAGAAACATTTTATGAATTGAACTTTACAAGTAGAGCAATTTTACCGTCTAATGTTTCACTTTAAACTATCAATTCAGATGAAAAAATCAACCATAACCATGGCCGTCTTAGCTGTTATTTTCATAACTTTCATGGCAGCTTGTAGCGACGAAAGTACAGTTATGCCTACGAGTACGAGTAACCCTACTTCAACAAGTACCACTACTGGTACAACAACGACTAGTAGCGGAACAACTTCACTTGAGCTTTTCAAGAAAATTTATGGAGCAACCGAAGTTTATATTGAAGGCAGTTACGCAATAATAAAAACCAATGGTTTGCCCGACCACAAATCGCCCTATTATAAAGATACTCAATGGGCAAGTACCCAATATGAAGTTTACAATGGCACAAATACAAAGTTCGGTTTGAATCCAAACCGAATTGCTGCACAAAGTTTGGTCTTTAAAATTCCAATAAGTCCAGTAAAAGCAACAAAATCGAGTGCAACGCCTGGTGGACCAATAGGTGTTTCATTAAATGGCGTACCTTTTTTTAATCAATATGCTGCCATGAATGCCCCACTAACCGACGAAATTAATGGTTTTGACCAATATGGTGGACACCCGCAGCAACAAGGACAATACCACTATCATATTGAGCCAACTTACTTGACTGCCAAAAAAGGAAAAGATGCCTTACTTGGTTTTTTATTAGATGGTTTTCCTGTCTACGGACCTCTTGAAAATGGCAAAAGTGTAACTAATGCCGATTTAGATGTCTATCATGGACATTCGCATGCTACAACTGATTATCCAACTGGTATTTATCATTATCATATCACTGATGCAGACCCTTATCTCAATGGCAATGGCTTCTATGGCACGGCAGGTACTGTTTCTAAGTAATTTTTGTTTTATTTTATTTGCTTGTCAACCTTCCAAGACTCAAATTCCAATGCTTTGGGTCTTGGAAAACGACGCCTCTTTTAGTCACAATCAAGGAGTTTTGCTTTATAAAAACAAACCTTTTTCGGGGAATCAATATGCTGTGTATGCTAATGGTGATACTGCAAAAATAGCTTCTTTTTTTGTTGGAAAAGAGCAAGGCTGGAGTAAAACTTGGTTCGGAAGAGGTATTTTAGCAGAACAGCGTTACTACGAAAAAGGTAAAAAAGAAGGCGAACACAAAGCTTGGTGGGTAGATGGAAAACCAAAGTTTTTGTATCATTTCAAGAATGATGAGCATAACGGTATTCAGCAAGATTGGCACGCAAATGGACAACTGGCCGAAACATTTAATTACCTAAATGGGCATGAGGAAGGGCAGCAACAGATGTGGTTTGATGATGGCTCTTTGAAAGCTAATTATGTAATAAAAGATGGCAGAAGATTTGGTCTTCCAGGTGTAAAAAACTGTGTTTCGGTTATGGAAAATGACACTTTTCGAGAAAAAAAATGAAGTTAGCTTATATAAACATTCAATTTTACCTTACTTTATTGATAGTAATTTTCTTTTTTGAATCCTGTAAGAATGAATCCAAAATAGAAAATTTACCCTATTACAACTCTGCCGATTTGACACCTAATTGGTACACTGAAAAGCAATTAGATACTTTGAAATTGCATAAAATCGCAACTTTTCAGTTTACCAACCAAGATGGAAAAACAGTTTCAAACGAAACAGTAAAAGGAAAAATATATGTGGCAAATTTCTTTTTTACAATTTGTCCAAGTATCTGTCCCACCATGACCCAAAACTTGTTTGCAGTACAAAAAGCCTTCAAAGATGATAATGAAGTTGTCATGCTTTCGCATTCGGTTATGCCCACTACTGACAGCATAGCTCAACTAAAAAAATATGCCAATCGCTGGAAAATAGATACAAAAAAATGGCATTTATTGACAGGTAAAAAAGAAAAAATCTATGCTTTGGCTCGTCAATCTTATTTTGCCGAAAAAGAGATTGGTTTACAAAAAGAAAAAAACGAGTTTCTACATACCGAAAATGTCTTTTTGATTGACAAAAAAGGCTACATTCGAGGGGTTTATAACGCTACATTAGCCCTTGATGTCGAAAACTTGATTAATGATATCAAGGTTTTGAAATCATTTCAGTAAAATTCATAACTTTGTTAGCAAAAAATAGCAAATTTTGTTATTAATCAACAAACTAACACTATATGAAAAAAACATTCCTAACAGGAGCAATAGCGTTATGCTCAAGCCTTTTTTTACAAGCACAAAACTCACTTTTACTTCGGCAGCCAGCCATAAACAACAATGGTTCGTTGGTGGCATTCTCCTTTCAAGGTGATATTTGGACCGTGCCAAGTGCCGGCGGAAAAGCAGCTCGACTCACTATTCATGAGGCTTATGAAGCCAACCCAGTTTTTAGTCCTGATGGCAATCAGATTGCTTTTTCGGGAGCAAGATTTGGCAATAATGACATTTTTGTAATGCCAACCGAAGGCGGAATACCAAAACGCTTGACGTATCACTCGGGAGCTGATAATATTGCGAGTTGGACACAAGCCGACAAAATCTTATTTTCGACTAACCGAGAATTTAAACAAATCGAACGACCAAACGAAGTTTATGCTATCAACCCAAAAGGTGGAACAGAATCTCGTTTTTTGGATGCCGTCGGGCACGACCCAATTCTTTCACCCGATGGTCGTTTTCTTGCTTTTGTGCGAGGCGACATCAATCCAGTGGCTCGTCAAGACTATAAAGGAAGTTCTGACAGAGATTTATGGATTTATGACACCAAAAATAAAACCTATCAGCAACTCCCAGGTTTCGAGACGAATGATGTTTTGCCACAATGGGGCGGAAACAGTTCACTTTATTTTTTGAGTAGCATTGATGGGGCGTATAATATTTACCGACTAAAAATGGATGCTAATGGCAAAGCCACTAACAAACCCGAAAAACTTACAAATTATAAAGATGAGTCGATTCGTGCTTTTAGTGTTTCGACCGATGGAAGCTCAGTAGTTTTCGAGAAAGATATGAACCTATACACC
>NZ_JAYWCU010000008.1:0-10168 GCF_043780375.1 Emticicia sp.
GACGTGGACGGTTTGATTGCATTTTTGAGCGAACACCATGAGCCTCTATTCCAAAAAGCTCCTGAAGAATTATTAGAAAAAATGATTCCGCAGTTAGGACTTCAAGAATTGCAGTCGGCAAAGTTTGTCTCGGCAAAGAAAATTGTTTCGGCAAAACCTGTTTCTATCAAAGGGAAAGCTATTGTTAATGAAGAGCCAACAGTATCCGACTCTGAAGAAGAAGTAAGTAGCAGTTCAAATTTCCCCATCAAATGGCTTGTTATTTTCCTTGTTGCTGCCGTGGTAATTGCAGGAGGCGTTTATTGGTATAAAAACTATTATGAGCCTTCACTTACGGCAGAACCAACTGAAGAAGCAATTTTGCCAGCTATTGATTCTGCTTCTATGAAAACTGATAATGTTGTTGTAGATTCGGCAGCCGTGAAGGTTGATTCTACTAATAAAACAGCACCTTCATTAACTTCAAATGAGCAGTTAAGTTCGTTTGGGGAAGAGCTAAATGTTTATCTTGCTGACAAAGCAAAACCCAACGGGCAAGTATTTTCAATAGCAAATGTTGCATTTGTAAGAGGTTCGCAAACCTTAGATTCGGAGTCAGATATGATAATTGCAGAATTAGCTGATTTGATGTTAAAATACCCGAAAATGCAAATTCAATTACAAGGGCACTCAAATAATGCCGTGGGAACTGATAATAAAAGCATGGCGACTAAAAGAGCATTTAGTATCAAGAAAAAATTGATGTTGAAAGGAATCAAAGATACTCGAATTGATGCAATTGGTACAACTGGTGAAGGAAATGGTGCTGATGTAAAAATTATATCGAAGTAAATCTAACGTGTGAATGAGTGAATATCAAACATTCATAATCAGTTTCAATTATAAAGCTAAAAACAGAAAGTCTGTGGGTAAATACCTACAGACTTTCTGTTTTTAGCTACAAAATATATTGACTTAAATCTCTGTTTTTTACTAATCCTGAAAGTCGTTCTTCTACTAACACTTTGGTTATCAGTATTTTAGAGCCTGTTCCTATTTTATCTGGCACATCAAACATAATTTCGTTGAGCAGATGGCTCATCACTGTTTGGAGTCGTCTTGCACCTATGTTTTCGACATCACTATTGGCTTGGAAAGCAATTCGGGCAAGTTCACGAAGGGCTTCATCATCGAAAGTTAGTATTACGCCTTCGGCTTCGAGCATAGCTTCATATTGCTTTGTCAAAGCATTTTTTGGTGCTTTCAGAATCTGATAAAAATTATCTTCTGTCAAACTTTCCAATTCTACTCTAATCGGGAAACGTCCTTGTAATTCGGGAATCAAATCTGATGGTTTTGACACATGGAATGCTCCTGCTGCCACAAACAAAATATGGTCTGTTTTTACTGTTCCATGTTTAGTATTTACGCTACTACCTTCTACAATCGGTAGTAAATCTCGCTGTACGCCTTCTCGACTTACATCTGCCCCACCCGACTTACCACTTGCATTGGCAATTTTATCAATTTCATCAATAAAAATAATTCCTAAGTTTTCTGCTTTCCAAATCGCTTCTTCTTTTACTTCGTCCATGTCAATCAATTTCGAGGCTTCTTCTTCCAACAATATTTTACGAGCTTCTGCAATAGTTAGTTTACGTTTTTTGCCACGTTTAGGCATCATTCCACCTATCATTTCCTGAATATTCATCATTGACATATCGTCAATTGGACCACCCATTACACCGATATTAGGCATTCCATTGCCTTGCACGTCTATTTCTACTTTTCGGTGGTCGAGTTCACCATTTTTAAGTTTTACTCTAAATGCCTCACGGGTTTTTTCGTTAAGTAATGTTTCGGTATGATCTTCAACCTCTTTTTTTACTTCTGTTGGAACAAAACCCGTATCTTTTTGGTCTTTTACGGGCGGAATCAATATGTCAAGCAACATATCTTCTACTGCATCTAAAGCTTTGGCTTTTACCTCTTCTTTCTTTGCCAATTTCACCATACTTACCGATTGCTCTACCAAATCTCTGACCATGCTTTCACAGTCACGACCTACGTAACCAACTTCAGTAAATTTTGAGGCTTCTACTTTTATGAAAGGAGCATCTGCGATTTTGGCCAAGCGACGAGCAATTTCGGTCTTCCCTACGCCCGTTGTGCCAATCATCAAAATATTATTTGGAATAATTTCGGAAACCATTTCTGCGGTAGCATTCATTCTACGCCAACGGTTGCGAAGAGCAATAGCAACATTGCGTTTGGCATCTTTTTGACCAATAATATATTTATCGAGTTCGTGTACTATTTGTTGGGGTGTAAGATTTTCTATTTTTTTTGACATTCTTTTCAGTGATTTGCTTTAGGCTTTAAGCAATTAAAACTTATTCTTGAAATAATTTTACTCTGCAAAGGTAACTTTCGTTTGGAGAAAACAAAAAAAGGAATCACAAATTGTGATTCCCATTTCCAAACTTCTGAAGTGCAGTTTATTTTTCGTAATAAACCAGCAACCTCCTCTCAATTAAAATTCCCTTTGCAAAGAAGAACTCTCATGCCTGAGAGTCTTCTCGCAGTCCACTCAATAGACAAGGGATTTACTATACTCAATTTGTATTCTATTATTAGACTTGTTGCAATGAAAGATTATTCTTTTAAAAATGACTTGATTTTATAAATCGAAACTCCCATTGCAACAAGTCTATTAATTATGCATTACCAAAAACTTATTACTTACCAACTTTCGTCCATTGACAGAAAGTTGGTAAAAATAGGTGCCTTCATTCCAATTAATTGTGCTTAATTTAATTGTTTTATCATTATTTTCTAAATCAAACGATGCAACTACTGTACCTGAAAGAGTGAAAAATACTAATTTGGCTGATGGCAAATTTTCAGGCAAATTATAATCAAGGGTCAGGTAATCATCGGCTGGATTTGGGTAAAGTGCTGTAATATTTACTTTACTGAGGTCATCGTTAGGTAGAATTGTGGCACTTTCACACTTGCAAATATTTTCTTTGAATTTATCATCTTTTGGTGGTATAATTTCGGTCAATGTTAGTTCTCTTTTCGTACTAATAGCTTTAGTCTTGCGGTCACGGGCGGCTACGAAATAAGTGCCTGCTTGTTTTGGTGTAAAAACCATACCCGTTGAAACTGGTTTAGTTGTATTTTCATCATCGAACCACAGCACTTCTGTGCCTTTTGCCGAATTTATTACACTAAAAGTGGGTATCGTAGCACCAGTTGTAAATGTTTCAGATTGATTCAAAACCAAAGGTGTTTGTACGCCTGGCAAATTACAATTAGGGGCATTTACAATTTTACTACTGCTGCATTTTCCCGAAATATCGGTAGCCACGAGTGTTACATTTGGCATAAATGCAGGAATATTTTCGATGGTATAAAAACTATTGCCATTGGCAACCACATAACCCGCACTCGACTGTAAAGGCAAACGATTTAGGCGTTTTAGGTAATCGGAAGTTGTGGGAAAACCAATGTTGCTGGTAGCCGCATAGATTTGTTGAACAATACTCCAATCGTCGTCAAGTAGCTTTACTCTGATATTATAACTATCAACTTTTTTATTACAATAAATAGAGTCAATAACCATTTTAGGTCCCAAACAACCTTCAATTATTATTGGACAGCAGCTACTCACATTGCAAGAACCTGAGAGTTTTGAAAACGTATATTCACCTCCACGTAAAACACTCAATGAACTATCAGCATTAATTGAGGCAATATCTGAGGCAGTATTTTTGTTAATTTCTTCATAAACACCCGAAGATGTATTTTTATAATACCACTTTACACCTGCATAAGTTTTGAGTGCAACTTTATAGTTTTCGCCTTTTTTTAGCGAAATCGGCACACTTACGCAACTCACACCATAGTCATCACCTCCGTTGTTGCCATTGCGAGCTTTGATGTCTCGTTCCTTACCATTTTGTTTCCAAATATATGAAGTTAGGTAAGAAAGGCCTTGTTGTGTTACTTTCGCTTTGAGAACCAACT
Source organism: Emticicia sp. (assembly GCF_043780375.1). Classification (GTDB taxonomy): domain Bacteria; phylum Bacteroidota; class Bacteroidia; order Cytophagales; family Spirosomataceae; genus Emticicia. Next base: position 4,012 of record NZ_JAYWCU010000008.1, read on the forward strand.
TGATAGTTTCTCCTCCATTGACAGTTCCAATACTCCAAACACCCCCATTGGTTTCGTAAGCTCCTTTGTCGGCGTAGAAATAGACAATTTTCAAACTACTGGTTAGTAAAGTCTGAATATCTACCCCTGTGGCAGCTTTACTCCCTTTGTTCATGATTATCGTCGTAAAAGTTACGGTTTCATCAATTTGAGGGCTATGGTTATCTACTGCCTGAATCAACTCTAATTGAGTAAATTCGGCAAGGGTTGCAAAATTAACGTGTTCTAAAATGATGGTTTGGTCAGCAAAGCAAGTTTCAGAGTTATACAACCTAACTGTATAAGAAATTTTATTATCAGGATTTGCTAAACCTTTGATTTCGATTTCTTTTTTGGTTGGATCTATCAATGTTGCTTTAGCAAAAGTCATCTCTGAAGTGCCTTTTTCAGAGAAAGTATAACGTTTGGCATTCTGAATATTAAAAAGAATAAGTTTAGCATCACTCACATTTGGCACTGTAACATCAACACTCCTGAGGGTAAAGACAGGAGGTAAACAATCAGCTTTTGCTGATTCTTCTTTGGTTGAATTCAATCGTGTATCTAAATCGTAGTTATTGGAACTCAGTAAAAATGGCCCAAAAAATAACAATGTTCTTACGAAAAGATTACCAAAGGTACGCTTTAGTAAACCTTGTATATTTTGCATATCGTAAAACTCAATAGCATTTATAAAAACTCAACAGACTTTTTTGTGGTAGAAAAGCGACTATTTTGGTAACGAAGATTTTGTTCGTTATCAGAAAACTTAGAGAGAAAATACCGAGAATGGTCGTAATTGGTAATGCAAAATAAGCTTTTTGTTATATAAATATTTCATCATTTTTTTTAAATGTATAACTGCTTGATAACTCGTTTTGCTATAAAATTTTAGACTTTAACTCTTTCAAAAAGTAAAAGCTTAAGACTTTTTTGTTGCCACTCCATTTTGCCATATTTTCTTGAAATAAAAACTCTTTTATTTAACTGGTTAACTCGACAGTGACAGCTATTTCTATCGAGTGTGCGTGTGATGTGAACTAAAATCCACATCACACATTACACATCGAAACTATGTTACTTCGTTTTGGTAACTGTTGCTGGTTCGCAATATCCTCCTGGGCAACCACAATCGGTTTTGGTAAGAGTTGCTACACGGTCAATAGTACAACCAAATGAATTTTGAATTCGTACAGTATAATCTTGTAAGGCTGTAGTCGGATTCGGCAAGTTACTTGCAAATACACCTCCTGCTGGAACAGTAGCTAGTGCCGTTGCTGTTGGAGGTGCTACATAAGTGCTACCAATATTGTAAGAAACTTGGTCTGAGTTACGGTATCTGGTCAAAATCAATTTAGCATTGTTTTGAGATACACTTCCAATACAAAGTGAATTTACTGCGATAAGCGTGGCCACTGGTTTAGGATCAATTGTTACAGGAATTCCTGACATACCCGACTCACAACCTGACCCTGGAATTGACTGAGATACATAGAAGTATGTCAAGCCCGCCGTTGCAGTATTAGGTACTGGAGCAGTTGTTGAGGTTGCACCACCATTGTACCAGATTATTGTATTGCCCGCCTCTGCAGTTGCAGTAAGAGCAGTTGCTGTTGCATCTTGACAGTATTTAACGTTAGCAATCGTTGGTGCTGCTGGCGTACGATTTACTGTTACAATTGCATCATCACGATTAGACTCGCAACCAGTTGTATTGTCTTTTTGACTTACATAGTAAGTGGTTGTACCTACTGTATTTGTCAAAGGAATCGGATTTGTTGTTGAGCTTGTTCCTCCAGTTGATGCCTGACCATACCACAAGAATGTGTGCTGAGCTGCACCAGTTACTGTAAGGGCAGTTGCAGTAACACCTTGACAATATGTTTTGTTGGCTGCAATTGGTGGTGCTGGTTTAGGATTAACTGTTACGACCAATTCATTGCGATGTGATTCACAGCCTGTTGCATCAATAACCTGAGTAGCATAGTATCGGGTAACACCTGCTGTGGTTGGGTTATGAATAGGCGTAGCTGTTGATGATACTCCACCTGTTGAACTATTGCCATACCATAAAAGATGATTGTTGGCCAACGCTGTTGCTACAAGAGCCTCTTGTGCATCTTCAGCACAGAATGTTTTAGATGTTACAGCAGGAATAGCAGGCAATGGATTGACTACCACAGCTACTGAAGCGGTTGCCGAACAACCTGTACCATTGGTTACAGTTACGTTATATGTGCCACCATTAACAAGGGCTGCACTGGCAATTGAAGGAGTTGCAATATTGCTTCCTGTAAAGCCTGATGGTCCACTCCAAGCATAAGTTGTAGCACCAGCAGGTGTAGCTGTCAAATTGATTGGGCTTTCTACACAAACAGGGCTATTAGATACAAGTGTTGGTACTGGAGTTGCACGAATCTCAACTGCCAATGATGCACGATTAGATTCGCAAGTAGTTATATCATCTTTCTTGCTAACATAATAGGTTGTTGTACCTACTGCATTGGTTGGAGGAATATCGGCTGCGGTTGAACCTGTTCCAGCAGTTGAATTCATACCATACCATAACAAGGTAAATCCTGTTGAACCTGCATTGGCTGTCAAAGCGGTTGGCGTTGAATTTTGACAAGCTGATACTGGTGCTGTGGTTGGAGGTACTGGTTTAGGATTAACAGTTACAACCAATTCCGCACGATTAGATTCGCAACTTGTAGCATCTACTTTTTGGCTAACATAATAACGCGTAACACCTGCTGTGGTTGGGTTATGGATTGCCGCTGTGGTAGAAGCTATACCAAGGGTTGAACTGTTACCATACCAGAATAACGTGTTTCCAGTGAGAGCTGTTGCAGTAAGTGTAGCCTGTAAGTCTTCAGCACAGAATGTTTTATTGGCTACGACAGGAATAACAGGTTTAGGATTAACTATAACTGTTGTTGTAGCAGTTGCCGAACAACCAACGCCGTTGGTTACAGTTACCATATAAGTTCCTGCATTTGCAAGGGCAGCACTTGCTATACTTGGTGTAGCAATGTTGCTTCCAGTAAAGCTCGCAGGGCCTGTCCAAGCATAAGATGTTGCACCCGCAGGTGTAGCTGTCAAATTAATAGGACTTTCTTCACAAACAGGGCTGTTTGAAGCAAGTACTGGTGTTGGCAACGTTTTAATCTCTAAAGTTACAGTTATTGAATCAGCACAATTTGGATGTCCTTGCTCATAAGCCTTCAACTTATAGGTATATACACCAACTGCCGTTGGTAATGCTGTAAATGCTAATGCACTTTGTCCGCTAATTGCAGTAGCTGTTGGGTTAGCTGCTCCATTATTATTATACCATTGGTAAATATATGGCCCATTAGGTGATGACTGAGTGTTTGAAGCAGTAACAGGAGCAAAAGTTGCATTAAAACATATTGCTTGAGGAGTTGGTGCAACCAAAACAGGCGGTTTACCAGCTTCAACGCTAATTGGGCAACATCCACCACTTGGACAAGCATTTGGACCCACGGTCATGCTATATGAATATTCACCTACGGCGAATATCGTCAAAGAACCATCTCCGTTTAATCTTACCCCATTACTGGTGGCATTACCAGCGGTGATAACGGTAGCTCCTTTCGACCAAACAATACTTGTATAACTTGGTAAAGTGATTGTGTATTCGTCATTTGTACAATAATCAAATGGCGTTGAAATACAAACTGAACCGAAATCATCTTCTCCAGGACTATTAGTTGTATTAGTGATTGTAGTCGGTCTTGAATCAATATCATTTTCTGTTTCAGCAGTAAGGTCGGCTGTTAGATACTTTATGCCTCGTGTGCTGACTGTTCCAGTCAAAGTTAAAGTAATAGTCTGATTAACAGCAAGATTTCCAATTGTCCATTTGTTAGTACCTGCATTGTATGTTCCAGTAGCTGTTGTACCAGTAACACCCGTAAGTCCAGCTGGAATCCCAACTGTATATTCAATCCCTGTTGCGGGGCCTGTTCCTTTATTCTGAACTGTCACAATAATTGACACAGTTGTTCCTAAAGCAACATAACCAGTAGGCGTTTTGGCTACCGTTACTTCAATATCAGGAGATAAAGGTGCTGTGTTAAAGTTTACATAGTCTAAAGTAAATTGTTTATCAGTATAACAAGAGCCATCTTCTGAAAATACCCTGATGGTATAAACTCTACCAGCAGTTTCAGCAGACGTAGGCGTAGCTAATGTTTGTGAAATATAACCCCCAGTAAGGGTCGAAAACTTAGGAGCTGTTGCATAAAGTGGTCCTGAATAAGTTGAACCCTCAGAATAACCTACCCTATTATCGCCTGTTAATGCTCCCGAAATTCGGATTTTTGCATCATTAGAAGTCCCAGTGGTAGCATCTTCACTAACAACAGTAAAGGTAATTGGGGTGGTACAAGCTGTTTGTGCAAAGACTGACTGTCCGACAAAGAGCATAAAAACGCTGATAATCAACAGATTACTCCATCTATGGAGCCATCTATGATTGGCGTTTAGCGTGGTTTGTAAATTGTTTTCCATTTGACAAATTGAGTAATTGAGTATAAGTAATTGAGTTTGAGTGCGAAATCTTAAGAGTGATACATTATTTTCATTTTTAAATCAAAAACTGTACCACTTAATCAATTTTTAAAAAAAATATAGGCTACTTAACAATAAATATTCTTATTTCGTTTTTACTACTGTTGCTGGCTCACAATACCCTACTGGACAAACACACGCGACTTGAGTTGTTTGTGCGACTATATCGTTTGTACAACCAAAAATATTTTTTACACGAACAGTATAGGTAGTTGTGGCATTAGATAAACCATTAGCAAAAATCCCGCCAACTGGAACAGCATTAAATGTTGGGGTGGCTGATATGGGAGAACCATAAGCTACTGTATCAGTATCACGGTACTTGTTTAAAATCAAGATTCCATTATCTCGTGATACACTTGCCAAACACACAGAATTAACCACGATAACCTCAGCAGTTGGAATTGGATTAACTTCAACCCAAACACTTTTTGTTATTGAACATGACGCTCCCGAAGAAACGGTTAGCGTATATAATGTTGTGATTGTAGGGTTAACCGTGATTGATGAAGTTGTAGCCCCTGTACTCCAAGAGAATGTTGCAGCATTACTCAGTCCTGTTGGGGTTAAAGTTGCCGATTGGCCTGCACAAATTGTTGGCATACTTAAGCTTGCAGTTGGTAAGGCATTCACCGTTATATTCACCGTTGCCGTTGAGGTACAACCGCCAGTTGCAGAAGTAATAGTTACTGTATAAATTCCACTCATTGCTACTGTCGCGTTGGCAATACTTGGGTTCTGTAAAGTCGAAGTAAAGGATGCTGGACCTGACCACGAGTAGCTTAGTCCTGTAGTGATGGCTGTATTTGTATTGGCTGAGGTTAAGTTTATTGAGGCTCCTGCACAAATTGCCGCTACCGCTGGAGCCGAAGCAATTGGCGTTTGATTAATCGTTACATTCACCGTTGCCGTTGAGGTACAACCACCAGTTGCAGAAGCAATGGTTACGGTATAAACGCCACTCATTGCCACTGTTGCGTTAGCAATATTTGGGTTTTGTAAAGTTGAAGTAAAGGATGCTGGCCCCGACCACGAGTAGCTTAGTCCTGTGGTGATGGCTGTATTTGTATTGGCTGAGGTCAAGTTTATTGTGGCTCCTGCACAAATTGCTGCTACCGCTGGAGCTGAGGCAATTGGCGTTTCGTTAACCGTTACAGTCACCGTTGCCGTTGAGGTACAGCCATTTCCGTCGGTTACAGTAACTGTATATAATGTTGTTATTGTCGGATTTGCCGTTGGATTTGCCGTTGTTGTGGTTGATAAACCCGTTGCTGGACTCCATGCGTAAGTATATGGACTTGTACCTCCCGTAGCCGAAGCAGTAAGGGCAATTGATTTGCCATTACAAATAGATGGACTTGATGGTGTAATACTAACTTGTAATAAAGGTGGTTGTGTTACTACAGTAGTTGCTGTGGCTGTACAACCCAAATTATCTTTCAATGTTATGGTATAGTTTCCAGCAGTCAAAGTACCGAATGCCCCTGTTGATTGAAAAGCTGTACCATTTTTACTAAACTCATAAGGTGTTGTTCCACTGGTG
>NZ_JAYWCU010000009.1:0-47824 GCF_043780375.1 Emticicia sp.
GCTCTTCCGCACTTAGATGTATATATATTTTCGTTCTCATTCAACAAAGATAACTAGCTATACTCTAATACTCGAAAACTTTTACTCTTTTACTTAATAGTCTGACTTCATTAGATTCGCTGATTCAAGAAAACCCACCTTTAGCACGAGAGTTTTTGCAACAATTGTCAAAAGTCTTTCGATATGTGTTGAAAAACAAGGAAAAAGGTTTGGTGAGTCTTGAAACTGAATTAAACTTTATCAAGAATTATGTAGCTTTACTAAAAACTCGTTTTGGCGATTCTTTAAGCATTAATTTTAATATTTCAGATGAAGTTTTAGATTTACATATTGCACCAGTCACACTGCAAATATTGATTGAAAATGCTCTTAAACACAATATTACTAATCTGGCTAATCCGCTGTCTATCAGTATTTTAAATCAAAATAATTATTTAATTATTGAAAATAAAATTCAATTAAAAAAACAAGTTGAAACTTCTAACGGGCAAGGCTTAAATAATCTAAAATCGCTATACAGTTTTTTAAGCGAAAAAGAAGTATTAATTGAATCGAATGGTACTTTTCGAGTAAAAATACCCTTAATCTAATCAAAAATCTATGAAAATTTTACTCATAGAAGACGAACCTTTAGTCGCCAAAAATCTTGAAAACTTGGTTAAAGAAATAGACTCTTCAGCTACAATATTAAATACTATCGGCAGTGTAAAAGAAGCATTAGATTGGTTTAAGCAAAATCCAGAACCAAGTTTAATTTTGTCAGATATTCAACTTTCTGATGGTGTAAGTTTTGATATTTTTCAAGAAATACAACCGCAATGTCCCATCATTTTTACGACTGCTTACGACGAGTACGCTATTCGAGCATTTAAACTCAATAGTATTGATTATTTGCTAAAACCGATTGATAAAGACGAACTTCGGAGTGCTTTTGAGAAATTTAAAAGGCTCAATAATGTAGAATCAAATGGTTTTAAAGAACAACTCACTCATTTGTTACATGATTTAGAAAATCGTGCAGCATTGCCAAAATTCAAAACTCGCTTCACGGCACATCACCAACGAAATATTGTAGCAGTAACTATTGAGCGAATTGCCTGTTTTTACCGAGATGAAGTAATTTGGATTCAAACTACTGATAATCAACGACTTATCACCGATTATAATTCGTTGGACGAAATTGAGGAATTATTAAACCCTGAAAATTTCTTTCGAGCAAATCGTCAATTTATTGCTAATAAACAAGCAATCGAAAATTATCGGACGCATTTTACTGGAAAAATAGAACTAAAATTAGTTGTTTTGACTAAAGAAGAAATCGTAGTGAGCAAAGAAAAAGCTCATCAATTTAGAGGATGGTTTGAGTTGGGTTGAAAACAAAGAGTGAGTGATAATTTTTATTCTTTTCCAACAAATCTAAATCATCAACAACCGCCAAATGCCTGAAATGAGCAATAATACCAAGCAAAAAGGTGTAAGCACCTTCCAAGAAAGATACATGAGTTGGTCAACTCGTAGGCGAGGGAGCGTCCAACGCACCCACATTTGTATTAAAATCAAAAAATAGGCTTTTGAAATCAACCAAAAAGCTCCCCAAAGGTCACTCGACCAATGACCAATTTCACCACTTGTCCAAGTTCCGAGAGTTACCAAACCTATATTTGGAAAAGGAGTATTCCAGCTTCCAAGAAATAAAATTGCTCCTAAAATAGAAACCAAAAGCATCATTCCATACTCCGAAAGCATCATAATTGCCCAACGAAAACCCGAATATTCGGTATGAAAACCACCAATCAACTCAGACTCAGCTTCGGGCAAATCGAATGGGGCTCGATTTGCTTCTGCTAATGAAGCAATGAAATAAATCACAAAAACGATTATCAAAAATGGATTTCGGAGTATATTCCAAGTCAAAATTCCACCGTATTGTCCAACTTCAATACCAGTAGCTTTTATGCCAAAAAGATAGTTTTTTTCAACAGAAAAAAGTCCTTGTTGGAAGCTAATTTCCTGCAAATCAAGGGTTTGCGTAATCAAAATTACGCACAAAACCGATAAACCCAAAGGCACTTCATAAGAAATAATTTGAGCCACCGAACGCATCGCACCTAACAAAGAATATTTATTATTGGACGACCACCCTGCCATCAAAATTCCCAAAATATCTAATGAAACCACCGCTAAAAGCATAAAAACACCTGTTTGCGTAGCCGAACCTCGTAAATTTGGCGAAAGAGGAAATAAAGCAAATCCTGCAAAAATTGCCATAAAAATCATCAAAGGAGCAAATTTAAACATTCGCCTATCGGCAACGGCTGGTATAATGTCTTCTTTCTGAATCAATTTCAGCAAGTCGGCAATGAGTTGCAAAAGTCCCCATTTCCCAACCTCCATTGGCCCAGTACGGTCTTGAATAAATGCCGAAACCTTACGTTCAGCATAAACCGCAATGACTACATTGGCAAAAATAAACGCAAGAAATATGAGGAGTGTTATGAGCATTTAGCAATTTTGGTTCATTTTAAAAAACTTTGCTAAACGTGCTACACTTTGAAAGTGTGGCACGTTATTGTTGTTTAATTTTCGTGCCTAATCAAAACTCTGCACTCTTAGGCGTACGAGGGAACGGAATCACGTCACGGATGTTAGTCATGCCTGTTACAAACAATACCAAACGCTCGAAACCAAGTCCAAAACCTGCGTGTGGAGCTGACCCAAATTTACGGGTTTCGAGGTACCACCAAATATTTTCTGGGTCGATACCTACTTCTTTGGTACGGGCCAAAAGTTTTTCGTAATCATCTTCACGTTGTGAGCCTCCAATAATTTCGCCAATGCCTGGAAAAAGAACGTCCATTGCACGAACTGTCTTATTATCTTCATCCAGTTTCATGTAAAACGCCTTAATATCCTTCGGATAGTTGGTCAAAATCACTGGTTTTTTGAAGTGCTTTTCTACCAAATATCGCTCATGCTCCGACTGCAAATCTATACCCCAAGCTACATTATACTGGAATTTTTTCTCTTTATGAGGTTTCGAACGCACCAAAATTTCAATCGCCTCGGTATATGTCAATCTTTGAAATTGATTTTCAACCACAAACTTCAATTTTTCTGTTAAACTCAAATCGCTACGCTCGTTTTGTGGTTTGCTTTTCTCTTCTTCTAACAAACGTTTTTCCAAGAAAGTCAAATCATCAGCACAATTTTCTAAAGCATATTTAATCACATACTGCACAAAATCTTCTGCCAAATTCATGTTGTCTTCCAATTCGTAGAAAGCAACTTCTGGCTCAATCATCCAAAACTCTGCCAAGTGGCGAGTCGTATTTGAATTTTCAGCACGAAAAGTTGGACCAAAAGTATAAATTTTCGATAAAGCCAACGCTCCTAATTCACCTTCCAATTGTCCCGAAACGGTCAAACTTGTTTTGCGACCAAAAAAATCTTGGCTATAATCAATGTTTCCATCATCGCCTTTTGGTGGTTTTTCCATGTCGAAATTAGTTACATGAAACATTTCACCCGCACCTTCGGCATCAGAAGCGGTAATGATTGGCGTATGAAGATTAAAAAAGCCATTGTCATTAAAATATTTGTGAACGGCAAAAGCCAAAGTATGACGAATGCGAAAAATTGCTCCAAAAGTATTAGTTCGAAATCGTAAATGGGCTTTTTCACGCAAAAATTCCAATGAATGTTTCTTTGGCTGCATCGGAAAACTCTCATCGGCTGTACCATAAATTACGATTTTTTCAGCTTTTAGTTCAACGGCTTGGCCGCTACCCATTGAGGCGATTAACTTTCCTGTAACAGCCACACAAGCACCAGTTGAAACCAATTTTAATGTTTCCTCATCAATTGCTCCACCTTCGGCAACTGCCTGAATATTATGTATCGTTGAGCCATCATTAATGGCAATAAAAGTTACGGCTACTTGTCCACGTTTGGTACGTACCCAACCTTTTACTGTTACTTCTTGTTCGCTTGGTGTTAGCTTCAGTAGTTCCTTGATTTGCATAATTCTCTCTTTATTCTTGAATTGAAGTGCAAAAATAGGGAAAATAGCCGCTAAAATTTCTTAATTTTGCAGTTCTTTTTCAAAACTGATTAATAATTAGCAAATACAAATGGCACTTAGCGAACAAGAAATACTACGCCGTCAGAAAAGACAAGACTTAATGGCAATGGGAATTGACCCTTATCCTGCCGAATTATTTGAGGTAAATGTAACGGCGGCTGATATAGAAAAGAATTACGAAAATAATAAGATTGACTACAAAAACGTATCAATTGCTGGGCGTTTGATGTCGTTTCGTATCATGGGAAGTGCGTCATTTGTTGAGTTGCAAGACTCAACTGGACGTATTCAATTGTACTTTCGTCGTGACGATTTATGCCCAAACGAAGACAAAACTTTATACAATACTGTTTTCAAGAAATTACTCGATATTGGTGACATAATTGGAGTAAAAGGTTACGTTTTCACTACTCAAACTGGCGAAATCTCTATTCATGTGACCGAATTTAAGATTCTGAATAAATCGCTTCGTCCATTACCTGTTGTGAAAGAAGTTGATGGAAAAACTTATGATGCGTTCTCTGACCCTGAGCAACGCTACCGCCAACGCTATGTTGATTTAATTGTCAATCCGCATGTAAAAGATGTTTTTGTAAAAAGAGCAAAAATCATTAGTACCATGCGTAGAATCTTCGACGATAAAGGTTGGTTGGAAGTAGAAACGCCGATTTTGCAACCAATTCACGGTGGAGCAGCGGCACGTCCATTTGCTACGCACCACAATACCCTTGATATGCCTTTATATATGCGTATTGCCAACGAATTATACCTAAAACGCCTTATTGTGGGCGGTTTTGAAGGTGTCTATGAGTTTGGTAAAATGTTTCGTAATGAAGGAATGGACAGAACACATAACCCAGAATATACTGCGTTGGAGTTTTATGTAGCCTACAAAGATTACGAATGGATGATGAATATCACCGAAGAAATTTTCGAGAAAGTTGCAATGGCTGTTCATGGCTCGACAACTTTCAAATTAGGCGAAAACGAATTGAATTTCGCTGGACCATTTGAAAGATTGAGTATTTTGGAGGCAATCGAAAAATATACTGGTATAAATTTGAGCGAATTGACCGAAGAAGAAACTCGTGTTTATTGCCGAAAGTGGGGCATGGAAATTGACGACACGATGGGCAAAGCAAAATTGATTGATGAGATTTTTGGCGAAAAAGTTGAAGCAAATTTAATCCAACCAACTTTCATCATTGATTATCCAGTTGAAATGTCGCCATTAACAAAAAAGCATCGTAGCAAACCAGGTTTGGTAGAGCGTTTTGAGTTATTTGTGAATGGAAAAGAAGTTGCCAACGCTTACTCAGAGTTGAACGACCCAATTGACCAACGTGAGCGTTTTGAAGCACAAGCAAGATTAGCAGAACGAGGCGACGACGAAGCAATGGCAATGGATGAAGATTTCATTCGTTCGCTCGAATACGGTATGCCTCCAACCGCAGGCATCGGCATTGGCATTGACCGTTTGACAATGATGTTGACTGACAATGTGAGTATTCAAGAAGTACTTTTCTTCCCGCAAATGCGACCAGAAAAGAAACAAGAACTTTCTCAAGAAGCTGATTATGAGGCAATTGGTGTTCCGAAAGTTTGGGTTCCTGCCTTACAAAAAATGGGATTTGTAATGGTTGATCAACTCAAAGGAGCAAACGCCAACAAAATATTCAATGACTTGGGGGGTATGAGAAAGAAATTGAAAATTGAAGAGAAAATGGTGAGTAAAGAAGAAGTTGAGGCTTGGGTAAAATGATAATAATAAGAGAGATTTATAAAAAAGCGTAGTTTTGAATGCTACGCTTTTTTATGAAGAAACTCAAGTACTCTATCATTTCAAAACCTGATAAACCACAAACGCTGCCACATAAGCCAAAACTGACATATAAATAAGCTGAATAATAGGCCATTTCCAGCCTTTGGTTTCACGATAAACTACCGCAAGCGTACTCATGCACATCATGGCAAATACATAAAATATCAACAATGAAAATGAAGTAGCAATTGAAAATGTTGGCTTTCCTGTTTCGGAATTTACTTCATTTCGGAGGCGTTCCTTTATGGTTGTTTCATTTTCTGCATCGGCCCCAATACTATAAATGGTTGAAACCGTGCCGACAAATACTTCACGTGCGGCAAATGATGTGATGAGAGCAATACCGATTTTCCAATCATAACCTAATGGTTTGATGGCGGGTTCGATAAATTTTCCGAAATGCCCAGCATACGAATTTTCTAATCTTGCCGATGCTATTTTTGAATCAAGTTTAGCTTGGTCGAGCGTTGGATTTTCGGCAATCACTCGATTTTCAGCATTTTGTATTTTATCACTTGGCCCATAAGAAGCCAAAACCCAAAGTACAATCGAAATAGCAATAATGACTTTTCCTGCCTCAAAAACAAAAGTTTTTACTTTCTCCAAAATCATAAAACCGACTTGTTTCCAGCGTGGTTTTTTATAGGTTGGAAGTTCCATAATAAAGTAACTTCTTTCGCTCGATTTTAGCATAAACTTCATCAACCACCCCGCAATTAATGCCGATAAAAAACCTAATAAATAAAGCCCCATTAAGACAACACCTTGCATATTGAAAAACCCTAATGTTTTTGTTTCTGGCACAACCAAAGCTATCAAAATTGTATAAATCGGCAACCTCGCCGAGCAGCTCATCAGCGGCGTAACCATTATCGTAATCAATCTATCTTTCCAACTGCCAATCGTGCGAGCCGACATAATAGCTGGTACAGCACAAGCCATACTCGAAATCAATGGAACGACCGATTTTCCACTCATGCCAAAGTGCCGAATGAGCCTATCCATCAGCACAACCACACGTGCCATATAACCTGACTCCTCCAAAATCGAAATAAAGGCAAACAAAAAAGCAATTTGAGGGATGAAAATTAAAACACCGCCAATTCCTGCAATCAGTCCATCTGTTAAAAGGCTAACAAGTTGACCATCAGGTAAATGTGATTTCAAAAATTGATTAACAAAAGCAATTCCTTTGTCAATCCAGTCCATTGGGGCTTCGGCAAAGGTGAAAACCGATTGAAAAATCAGGAATAAAATACTTAGAAAAATTACATAACCCCATATTTTATGAAGCAGAATTTTATCAATTTTTTCGCTAATCGTTTCTTTTTTTACACCCTCTTCAACAATTACTTCTTTCAGCGTTGCACTAATATCTTTATAACGGTCGATGGTTTCGGCAGATTGAAATTTATCGGCATTGAAATCGTATTTTTTCACAATATCTTCCAAGTCTTTTTGCTCTTTTTCACCCAAAAACATTAATTTTTGTGCTTGAGCAGCATATTGAAGAGCCAAATACTTGTTTTCAATACCAAATTTTTCTTTTACTTCTTCGTAGATTTTTTCTGATTTTTTGTCAAAAACAGGAGGATTAATATGTGTTTTTTTATGTTGAAGTTGGTTGAAAATTGTGTGTTTCAAACCTTCCATACCGATACCTTCACGTGCATTAAGTTCGACTACAGGAATTCCTAAGATTTTTGAAAGTTTACCTGAATTTATCGAAATACCCGATTCTTCTGCAACATCGAGCATATTTAAAGCCAAAATTGCAGGCACACCCAAATCACTAATTTGCTCAAAGAGCAGCATATTTCTCTTCAAATTTGACGCATCTGCAACTACAACTGCCAAATCGGGGTAATCATTGTTTTTAGGGTTAGCAAGTACTTCCAGCACAACTTGCTCATCAAGCGAATTTGGATAAATGCTATATGTACCTGGCAAATCAAGAATTTCGATATCCATGCCCCCACCTAATCGACAAAATCCTACTTTTTTATCAACCGTAACACCTGGAAAATTGCCGATTTTTTGACGCAACCCAGTGAGTTGATTAAAAAGCGATGATTTTCCAGAATTCGGATTTCCAAGAAGTGCTACAACCTGTTTATTTTTCACACACGATTTACGTTTTCAGAATTCACTAAAAGGCTTACTATCAATAAGTTAAAAAGCCAACCTATGCAATAGTTTATCAACTATTTAAGTACAATTGTTGCTGCTTCTCTTTTTCTGAGGGAGAGGTGATAACCTGCCACCGTAATTCCAACTGGGCAACCCAAAGGTGCAATAAAATCTAAGATTACTTCGGTTTCGGGTAAACAACCCATTTCGAGTAGTTTTAACGACATCGAAGCATCTTTGAAATTGTTCACAATACCTTTCTCCCCTACTTTTAAATCGGCAACAGTTTTTTCGGCTTGCACGTTATATTTTATTTAGACTGATTTCAAATAAACGTAAAATTAGCTTTTTTGGTTCTAAAATAAAAATGATTTTCGTCAGGTATTATGGTCAGTATTCCTTTAACCTCTTTCCGCAGATAATTTTCAATTCTCAATAATTTTGTAAAATAGTATTCCTTATGATATCTATTCTAAAAAGAAAGAAATCCCGAAAAAAGAATAAAAATCATAAAATTTCTATTTGTTTGAGTAGTATCTTTGTACTTGTTCCATTAATAAAGATATGCAAGAACTGAAAGCACTCATAGAAAAAGAAATCAGACTCGAATGGCGACAACGCTACGCCCTCAACGGGATGTTGCTTTATATCGTCAGTACTGTTTTTGTGTGCTACATGAGTTTTACATTGAAAACAAAAGGTATTGAACCTATTACTTGGAACACCTTATTTTGGATAATTTTACTCTTTACGGCGGTCAATTCTATCACCAAAAGTTTTACGCAGGAGCGAGCAGGACGACAATTGTATTATTATACTCTGGCAAGTCCACAAGGTATTATTCTATCGAAAATTATTTATAATATATTTTTATTATTAACACTTTCGTTGGTTGGCTTTGTGGTTTATGCGGGTGTAATGGGTAATCCTGTGCAGAATTTAGGAATGTATTTAACAGGAATTATTTTAGGAGCAATTGGTTTTTCGGCAACGCTGACAATGGTGGCAGGAATTGCATCAAAAGCTGAAAATACTTCAACTTTGATGGCAGTTTTGAGTTTTCCAATCATTTTGCCTATGCTTTTGATGTTGATTCGTCTTTCAAAAAACGCTATGGATGGCTTAGAATGGAGTACCAGCTACGACGAAATATTGACTTTGCTCGGTATTGATGCCATCGTAATCGCTTTGAGTTATTTATTGTTTCCTTATTTGTGGAGGAGTTGAAAATAATGAGTGAATATTCTTAACTAAAAAAATCTCCCATCGGGGGCTATTATTATATGAAAAAAACTTGGTGGAAAACTCTTTGTGTAGTGCTTTTACTTTACACAATTATTCAAGGTTTGACGGGTATTGTGCCACGCCAGCCGATTCTGAACGAAACTATTCGGAATGTTTATTTCCATGTACCACTTTGGTTTGGCATGATGGCATTGATGACCGCTTCGATGTGGTTTTCGATTAAATATTTGCGAAATGGGCAAATCCAAGATGATGAATATGCCGTAGAATTTGCCAACGTTGCTATACTTTTTGGTATTTTGGGTTTCATGACTGGTTCTCTTTGGGGACAATTCACTTGGGGAGATTGGCTACCAAAAGACCCGAAAATCATCGCCGTAGAAGTTGGACTTTTGATATACTCTTCCTATTTTATTTTGAGAAGTTCGTTTGAAGATGAACAACGAAAAGCCAGATTATCAGCCATTTATAATATCTTTGCCTTCGCAACATTCATTCCTTTGGTCTGGATTTTACCACGACTTACCGACTCTCTTCATCCAGGAAATGGTGGAAATCCAGCTTTCGGAAAATATGACATGGACAACGGTATGAGAATGGTATTTTACCCAGCTATTATCGGTTGGACTTTACTCGGTGTCTGGATTTCAAGTTTAAGAATCCGCTTGAGAGTTATTGAGCGTTTGGGTGCAAAATAAGTTTTACTTTTAATTATAAAATTTCAACAATAATGAAAAAAATATTGTCGTTTCTAATACTGTTATTGACCTCAACAAATCTATTTGCTCAAGAAGTTGAAATGGCCGACCAAATGCGAAGCGATGGCAAAATTTGGGTAGTGGTAGCCGTAATCGCCATCGTATTTGCAGGAATTATTACCTATTTAGTTTTGTTAGATAGAAAGATAAGTAAAATAGAAAAAAGTCTATAGTCAATATCGGGCGGCGTTCCACACCGCAGTTTACTTGTCTCTGTAATTATATTATTTTAGCGTAAAAACTATCGTAAGTCGTCTGTGGACGTTCGACTCTTAAATCACATTCATGAAAAAATCACATATTATTGCTCTTGGCGTTATTGCCATTGCCGTTGCAATTATTATTTCGACAGTTGGAGATGCCAGCACTTATGTTGGTTTTGGCGAAGCCGAGCAAGTTGCCAAAGAAGGTAGCACCAAATCAATGCACGTAGTTGGTACTTTAAAAAAAGATGCTTCGGGAGGTTTTGTAGGAATGGTTTATGAGCCATCTATTGACCCAAATCGCTTTGAATTTGTAATGATCGACTCACTAAATTTTGAGTCGAAAGTTGTTTATAACCAACCAAAACCAGCCGATTTAGATAAATCTGAAAAAGTGGTAGTCGTTGGTAAAATGGATTTGGAAAATAAATGTTTCAAGGCAGAGCAAATTCTGCTAAAATGTCCATCAAAATACAACAACAATAAATTAGAAACTGAAGAACCAAAGAAAGCGGTTTCGATGAACTAGTTTTCAGTCGACTGTCAATGGACGACGGCAGTCGATAGTAAAAAAACCAAAAAAAATGACTGTTTTATTCGACGGTGTTTGTAATTTTTGTAATGCTTCTATCAACTTCGTTATTGATAGAGATAAAAAAGGCGTTTTCAAATTTGCAGCTTTGCAGTCGGATATTGGTCAGGAGATATTAAAAAAATACGGTTTAAAGCAAACAAACTTTGATAGCATAATCTTGGAAAAAGAAGGAAAAATCTATCAAAAATCAGACGCTGCACTAGAAATTGTACGAAATATGGACGGTTTATGGAAAGTTTTCTATATATTCAAAATCATTCCATCATTCCTTCGAAATCCTGTTTATAATTTAATTGCCAAAAATCGTTACCGAATTTTCGGAAGAACTGATGCCTGTCGAATTCCTACACCTAAGTTGAAAGCAAGGTTTTTATAAAATATTTCAATAACAAAAAATCCAGCGAAGTTCGCTGGATTTTTTGTTATTCATCAATCATCACATCATTTTTGCATTTAGCTAAAACTTTTATACATTTACTACAAACTTATACCTTGGTGTATTTTATATCAACATTATGCCAATACTTCAAATAAAAGATTCGACCATTGATATTACGCCTGTTTCTGCCGATTCAGAGCTAAATTTGCCATTTGTAGATGTAGGAATAAGTGCTGGCTTTCCTTCACCGGCCCTTGATTTCACGGAATTATCAATTGACCTAAATAAATATCTCATAAAAAATAAACCATCTACGTTTTGTGGGTTCGTAAAAGGGCACTCTATGAAAAACATTGGGATATTTGATGGGGATATATTGATAATTGACAAAAGTATAAATCCAGTAAATAATAAAATTGCTATTTGTTTCTTAGACGGTGAATTTACTTTAAAGAAAATAAAAATTGAAGAAAAACAATGTTGGTTAATTGCTGAAAATGAAGATTATCAACCTATAAAAGTTACCGAAGAAAACGATTTTATAATTTGGGGTATCATTACTTTCTCTATCAAATCATTCTGATGTTTGCTTTAGTCGATTGTAATAACTTTTACGCATCATGTCAGCGGGTTTTTCAACCAAACCTTGTTGGTAAACCTATTGTTGTTTATTCAAACAACGATGGATGTGTTATTGCCCGAAGTAATGAAGCTAAAGCTTTGGGGGTTCCGATGGGTGCTGCGGCTTATCAATGGGAAAATTTTTTTAAGCAAAACGGTATCGAAATTTTCTCGGCCAATTTTTCGCTTTATGGCGATATGAGCCAGCGAGTGATGACTATTTTGAATGATTTTAGTCCAGAAATGGAAATTTATAGCATTGATGAGGCTTTTATAAAATTTGAAGGTTTTGAATACTTTAACCTCCAAAATATCGGTGAAGAAATGCACCGTAAAGTAACAAAAGGTACTGGAATACCAATAAGTGTGGGCATTGCTCCAACAAAAGCATTGGCGAAAGTTGCCAATCGAATAGCCAAGAAGTTTCCGCAGCAAACCAAAAACGTTTATCTCATCGACAACGATGAAAAACGAATAAAAGCCCTAAAATGGCTGAAAATAGAAGATGTTTGGGGAATTGGTCGCAAACACGCCAAACGATTACAGGCAATTGGCGTAAAAACTGCTCTTGATTTTACGATGCTCGATGACAGATGGGTGCAAGAAAACATGGCAATTGTGGGTTTGCGTTTGAAACGTGATTTGGAAGGAAAACCTACCTTAGATTTAGAAGAACCTCAACAAAAAAAGAACATTGCCATCACTCGCTCATTTGAATCTAACTATTCCGAAAGGGATTTTCTGCAAGAGCGTATTTCAACTTTTGCTGTTTCGTGTGCTGAAAAACTACGTTTACAAAAAGCGTGTTGTAATTCAATAATGGTTTTTATTCAAACCAACCGACACCGAGTTGATTTGCCACAATATAACCGAAACATTGTACTGAACCTCCCTTTTCCGACCAATTCGAGTATCGAAATTTCAAATTTTGCTTTGCAGGCACTATCTATTGTTTTTCGGGAAGGTTACCAATATAAAAGAGCAGGCGTAATCGTACAGGATTTTACAGACGAAGACAAAACTCAGATAAATATCTTTGAAAATAGCGACGAACGCCACAAAAAATTGATGCAATCAATAGATAAAGTCAATGCGATGTTCGGTCAGCAAAAAATAAGATTAGGGTCTCAAGACCCTAAAATAATTTGGAAAATGAAGCAAGATAATCTATCGCCCAATTATACTACAAGATTATCAGATATTATCATCATTCATGTATGAAGAAAATGTTTTCTATCCTACAATTCTCAACTTCGCAAAACTTAATAACAATGTCTTCTCTCCTTGCCCTTGCCCATCAAATTTTATGGTTGCTTTGCGGTCATTTCCATTGATGTCCATTTTTGTAACAGTACCATAGCCAAACTTAGGATGCTCCACTTTATCTCCTTGCTTTAAGTTTGAAGTATCGCTCGCCACAAAATCACCTGTTGGTGTATGATTGACAGGCGTAGCTTTCTGCATAGGTTTCAAATTAGAAATGATGCTTTCTTTCTTAGAAAAAGACAATGTTGATGCTGGAAGGTCATTTCGGGTTTCTGTTCCTGCAAAAGAAACAATTCTACTTCGTGAAACTTGCAAATATTGCTTGTCAATTTCTTCAATAAATCGGCTGGGCTCGCAAAAGTTCAAACGACCGTAATTATAGCGAGTTTCGGCATAGCTCAAAGTTACTTTTTTTTCGGCTCGGGTAATTGCCACATAAAAAAGTCGGCGTTCTTCCTCCAAATCGCTTCGCTTCGACAACATCATTTGTGAAGGAAATAGATTTTCTTCCATGCCCACAATATAGACATACTTAAACTCCAAACCTTTAGCTCCGTGAATTGTCATCAAGGTTACACGGTCATGGTCTCCATCTTCGTCTTCTTGGTCGGCGGTGGTCATGAGCGTAACCGTTTGCAAGAAATTACTCAATGTTACCTCATCATTTTCAGGGTTATCAACAAATTGCTTAATTGAGTTGAGTAATTCTTGCATATTTTCGTAGCGAGAAAGCCCTTCAACGGTCTTGTCGTCGTACAATTCCTTCAAAAGTCCCGAAGTTTTAGCAACGTACGACGCCACTGTATGAGCATCTTTGCCTTCATCAATCATCAAACCATAGCTTTTGATAAGCGTTGCAAACTCATCAATCGTTTGTGCCGCTCGACCTGCCACATATTGGTTGATACTGCTCACTACTTCCCAAATTGATTTATTGTTTTCGGCAGCCGTAACCACAATTTTGGCAACGGTCGTATCGCCAATGCCTCGTTTGGGTAAATTTATGATGCGTTTGAAAGCCTCCGTATCGCTCTGATTGATGGTAAATCGCAGATATGCCAATAAGTCTTTAATTTCTTTTCGCTGGTAAAAAGACAAGCCACCAACAATTCGGTATTTGATATTGAGTCGTCGCAACGACTCCTCAAAAGCCCTCGATTGTGCATTGGTTCTGTAAAGCACCGCAAAATCAGTGTTTTTTAGGCTTTCATTATTTTTTATTTCAAAAATGTTATTGGCAATCAGCCGCCCCTCTTCATTATCAGAAGCAGCTTTGATAATTTCTATTTTATGCCCTTCTTCGTTTTCCGAAAAAACGTTTTTTTCTAACTGCTCTTTATTTCGAGCAATGACCGAATTGGCAGCATTGACAATGTTTTGTGTTGAACGATAATTTTGTTCGAGTTTCACCACTTTCAACTCAGGATAATCTGACTTGAAATTCAAGATGTTTTGAATATTTGCTCCACGAAAAGCATAAATACTTTGGGCATCGTCGCCCACAATGCAGATATTTTGATGTACCGAAGAGAGCTTCCGGGTAATCAAATATTGTGACACGTTGGTATCTTGAAACTCATCGACCAACACGTGCTTAAATTTATGTTGATATTTGTTCAGCACATCTAAATGGTCACGAAAAAGCACATTTGTATTGTACAACAAATCGTCAAAATCCATGGCATTGGCTTGAAAACAACGCAACACAAATAACTTATAAAGTCGACCGATTTCTGGCATTCGAGCAGCTTTATCGTCTTCCATATAAATCGGACTATCGTTGTATGCCTCCCACGAAACTAAGGCATTTTTGGCACTCGAAATACGATTCAGTACGTAATTTACTCGGTAAATTTTATCGTCTAAAGCCAATTCTTTGATAATTGAACGCATCAAAGATTTAGAATCATCGGTGTCATAAATCGTAAAATCGGAGGTATAACCAAGTCTTTTTCCTTCAAAACGTAAGATTTTGGCAAAAACTGAGTGAAAAGTACCCATCCAAAGATTTTTGGCATCGCTTCCTATTACGTTTTCGATACGCTTACGCATTTCGCCCGCCGCTTTGTTGGTAAAAGTCAATGACAAAATATTGAAAGGGTCAACACCTTGCTCTATCAACCACGCAATTCGGTAGGTAAGCACACGTGTTTTTCCCGAACCAGCACCTGCAATAATCATCAGTGGGCCATCGGGGTGTGTAACTGCTTCTCGCTGCGGGGCATTGAGTTTATCTAAATAATTTTTATCTGCCATTCAATTCTTTTTTGGACTGCAAATTTAGCAGTATATTATCAATACATTCCATATTTTGAAAACTTTCCCTCCTTTTTTCAAAGAGAGGCGACCGACGCTCGGTGGCAAAATTCTGACGGAGTCGAATTTTAACGGAGTGGTTTGTTCCAAATCTCTCTATTTTCAAAACATTTATAAACCAAGAATCGCTTTGATGTAAAAGCCCCGCCACACAAAAAACTTAAATACCCTTTTAAATATTGCTGATTTTCTTAATTTTGGAGGAAATTTAATCAACCCTATAAAAATGCCAAATTTAAACATTGACGATATAAAATCTCGCACTTTTGATGCTATTGTGGTCGGTTCGGGGATTAGTGGTGGTTGGGCTGCTAAAGAATTGACACAAAAAGGTCTCCGAACTTTGGTGCTTGACCGTGGACGTGATGTAAAACACGTAACTGACTACCCAACAACCATGATGCAACCGTGGGAATTTGAACATCGTGGGCAAGTGCCAAATGAAATCAAAAAAGATTATCAGATTGCCAGTAAAAACTTCATTTTCACTGAAGCAACTGCTCATTTTCTTACCAAAGATGCCGAGCAAGAATATATCCAAGACCGACCATACGACTGGATTCGGGCTTACCATGTAGGTGGTCGCTCGCTTTTGTGGGGACGAATGACTCAACGTTGGAGCGATTTCGATTATGAAGGCCCAGCTCGTGATGGTTATGCTGTTGATTGGCCTATTCGATATGCCGATATTGCTCCGTGGTATAGCTATGTCGAGAAATTTGTAGGCATTTCGGGCAACCGTGATGGATTGGCTACGCTACCCGATGGCGAATTTTTACCGCCTTTCGAAATGTCATGCGTAGAGAAACATTTCAAAACCAATATTGCTAAAAAACACTCCGACCGCCACGTAATCATGGGGCGAGTAGCTCACTTGAGCGAGCCAAAAGCCATTCATCTCAAACAAGGGCGTGGGCAATGCCAAAACCGTACGATTTGTGAGCGTGGCTGTCCGTATGGAGGTTATTATAGTAGCAATTCCTCAACCATTCCGTGGGCAGAAAAAACTGGCAAAATGACTCTTCGCCCCCATTCGGTGGTACATTCTGTCATTTATGATGAAAAGAAAAATCAGGCTACTGGTGTTAGAATCATTGATGCCAACACTAATGAGATGATAGAATATTATGCAAAAATCATCTTTTTGAATGCCTCGCCACTCAATACAAATCTTATTTTGTTGAATTCAACTTCCAATCGTTTCCCGAATGGTTTGGGAAATGACAATGGATTGCTCGGAAAATTCATGGCTTTTCATAGTTATCGTGGGCGAATCTCTGCTGAATACGAAGGCTTTATGGACTCAAAATCTGACGGTCGCCGACCAACAGGTACTTATATTCCTCGTTTTCGCAATGTTCTCAAACAAGAAACTGATTTTTTGAGGGGTTATGCCACAAGTTTTAGTGCTGGACGAATGGATGGTATAAAACGAAACGGTTTGGGAGAAATTTTGAAAGACAATTTATTGAATACTTCGTTGGGCTTGTGGGGAATCAATGCAAGCATGATGGCCGAAACGATTCCGAAGGAAAGCAGCGTTGTGAAATTGGATAAACAATTAACAGACAAATACGGCATTCCACAGCTACGGGTTTCGATTGGTTATGATGATAATGATGAGAAAGTTTTGAAAGATTTTCATGAACAATTTTCAGAAATGTACCACGACGCAGGTTTCAAGAACATTCAACCGATTGATACAAAACGACTTCCAGGCAACGAAAACCACGAAATGGGTGGTGTGAGAATGGGCAAAGACCCAAAAACATCGTTGCTAAATAAATGGAATCAATTGCACGAATGTAAAAACGTATTCGTAACTGATGGCTCTTGCATGACTTCCACTTCCACTCAAAACCCATCTTTGACTTACATGGCTCTAACTGCTCGTGCTGTTGATTATGCTATGAAGCAGCGGTTCTAATTGATAATGAAAAATGAATAATTGAAAATTTTTCTTCTCTAAAATGCTCAATTATTCATTTATTTTATAAAACTTAGCAGCATTTTCACCAAAAATTTTTGATTTTTCTGAGGCTAAAAAATGTGTTGTATAGGTTTCGATGATGCCTTTTACTTGGGTATATTCTCCCGCTAATAAGCATACCGGAAAATCAGAGCCAAACATGATTCGGTTAGTACCAAATGCCTCGAAAACTACATCCAAGTACGGCTTTATTTGTTCATAAGTCCAGTTTTTCCAATCGGCTTCAGTGATTATTCCTGAAACTTTGCAATGTACATTATCAAATTTTGCCAAACTTTCAATGTCTTTCTTCCAATCATCAATCAAACCCGCTTTGATGTAGGGTTTGGCGATGTGGTCAAGCACAAAAGGCTGGTCAGGAAAATGAGCGACAAATTTCTGAGTAAAGGGTAAATGTTTTGGAAAAATCAAAATGTCGTAAGTGAAACCATGCTTTTTTAAAGCGAAAATACCTCGTAAAAAGTTCGGTCTGAGCATATATTCTAAGTCGGGTTCAGCTTGTAAAACGTGCCTGAAACCCGCTAATTTTTTTTCCGATTTCCAATTGGCTAATTGCTCGTCAATATCATCAGCTTGTAGGTCTATCCAACCAACTACTGCTTTTATGAAATCATTATTATTAGCCAAATCAAGCAAGAACTTCGTTTCTTCTATGCTTTGGTTGGCTTGCACTACCACGCAGGCATCAATTCCATTTGCTTGCAAAACTGGCTGTAAATCTTTGGGATAAAAGTTTTTTTGAATCACCGACATTTCATCCGTAATCCAGGAATCTCTTATGGGGTCAAATTTCCAAAAATGTTGGTGCGAGTCGATAGTCATGATTGATAATAAGTTTTAATTTTAGAGACAAAATTACGAATTATCATTTTATTTCGTACTTCATAGATGAGCAATAAACAATATTCTTTTGGTATAATACAAACAAATAATTGCACTTTATTGAGTGTTAAAATTATTTTTTTTGGAGAAATCTCTTGCGTATTTCATTTAATATACTTATTTTTGATTCAAAGTTGTGTGGATTTAGTAGTAGAAAAGGCTATGGGGAATTTTACCCATAGCCTTTCTTTATTTTAGATGATGTAAATAGCCGAAAAAAAATCTTATTTTTAGGTTCTATTTTAAAAGCCTTTTAGCTACTTTTTTACTGATGAATAAAATTACTGACGAACTCCAAGCTATTGCTACACCCGAAAGAGCCAAAGCTTCAGCATGGTTTTTCAAGACTGAGGAAGGACAATATGGTGAAGGAGATGTTTTTATTGGCATCACGAATCCTGACCTTCGAGCGATTTGCAAAAAATACAACGCTCTTACTGTCAATGAATTACAAGAATTATTAGATAGTCCGATTCACGAATATCGGTTTGCCGCATTGGCAATTTTGGTAGAGCAAATGAAAAAAAGCAAAGGTGATAATCGCCAAAACATCTACGATTTTTATTTAGCGAATACTCATCAAATTAATAATTGGGACTTGGTTGATTGCTCAGCACGTGATATTGTCGGAGCATATTTAATTGATAAAGACCGTAGTATTCTTTACGATATGGCTCGCACCGACCATCTCTGGACACAACGCATCGCCATCATTGCCACTTGGTATTTTATCAATTACAAGCAGTTTTATGATACGCTCAAAATCTCCGAAATTTTGCTTTCGCACAAGCACGATTTGATTCATAAAGCCATAGGTTGGATGCTTCGTGAGGCTTGGAAAAAGGGTGGAAATGAACAAGTAGAAGACTTTTTAGAAAAAAATATTGGACGAATGCCTCGAACAGCACTACGTTATGCCATTGAAAAAATGACCGATGAGCGAAAGAAATATTTTATGAAACTTCGGTAAGTGTATCTTTAATTTTATCAACAATTAAAAAATGAACAAACGTCAATTTATCAAAACCTTTGCGGCTGCCAATCTTATTTCGCCTGTTTTTGGGAGAGATTTTGAGAATATTTTGTCGAAATTTGAGCAACAAACGCCCGAGCAAATGGCACAAAACGAAGATTTTTGGGCAGAAATTAGGTGTGCGTTTCTCATAAAACCTGATTATATTAATCTCGAAAATGGTTATTATTCTTTTGCTCCACAAGAAACTTTAGAGGCTTTTATTGGACATGTGCGAGAAGTAAATTTTCAAGGTTCATATTATATGCGTACTCGACAATTTGACGATAAGGCAGATATACGAAAAAAATTGGCAGTTTTAGCAGGTTGTTCACACGAAGAATTGATTATTACTCGAAATACAACCGAATCGCTAGACTCGGTTATTGCGGGCTACGATTGGAAAGTTGGTGATGAGGCGGTGATGGCAATGCAAGATTACGGAGCAATGCTTGATATGTTTAAATTACAAGCTCGTCGTTATGGAATTGTCAATAAAATTATTTCAATACCCAATCATCCAAAATCTGATGAAGAGATAGTAGAACTTTATGAAAAAGCCATTACGCCTAAAACTCGACTACTAATGGTTTGTCATATCGTCAATATTACAGGACATATTTTACCGATTAAAAAAATCTGCGAGATGGCTCATGCAAAAGGCGTTGCTGTAATGGTAGACGGAGCTCATGCGTTTGCTCATCTTGATTACAAAATCAGCGATTTAGGCTGCGATTATTATGGAAGTAGCCTTCATAAATGGCTAAGTGTGCCACTTGGAGCGGGCATTTTATACGTAAAAAAAGATAGAATTGCCAAACTATGGCAACTATTTGGCGATATGGGTTATAAAGATGATGATATTAGAAAGCTGAATCATACAGGTACACATCCTGTACATACTGATTTGGCAATTGCCAATGCTATTGATTTTCATCAAAAAATTGGTATCCAACGAAAAGAAGCGAGGTTGCGTTTCTTGCAAGAATATTGGACAAAAAAAGTGCGTGATTTGCCAAATATTGTCCTAAATACATCAGCCGATAGCCAAAGAGCTTGTGGTATTGCCAATGTTGGAATTAAAACTATAAAACCCGCAGATTTAGCAAAAACTTTACTCGAAAAATACAAAATCTGGACTGTTGCCATTGATTATGCCAATGTACAAGGCTGCCGAATTACACCTAATCTTTATACATCTACGGCAGAGTTAGATACTTTTGTAGCAGCTCTAAAGGAGTTGAGTAGATGAAAGTCCATAGACGACGGTCGACAGCCTATAACTTGCTTTTAAATGAATAAGTTGCTCAATTATTTTCGGATTAATAAAAAATGAGCCAACAGTTTTTATACTAATGGCTCATTTATATAGAGTAAAGTTATCGTTTTATTTTTACAACAACTTTTGCATTCACATCTTTTATAAACGAGTTTTGAACTGAGAGTTGGTTTTCTGAGATACCTTTTTCTAACAATATTTCACGTACGGCATAGGCACGGTCTTCGGAGAGTGTACTGCCTTTACTTTGTGAACCACCAGCGATAGTAGCCTTGGCTTTTCGATTGCTTTTTAGATATTTTGCAACATCTTCTAATTGCCCTTTTAAACTAATTTCTGCACTATTTTTTCTAAAATCAGTGTTCAATCCAATCCAAGAATCGCTACTTTTAAGTTGTTCGCTTACTGTGTTTGTCGAGATGTTAGTATCAAAAATATCTACTTTTGGCTTTTCTTCAATTTTCTTCTCAACAGTTTGAGTTTTTACAGTTTTATCTTCATTTTTAGCTACTTTTTCTACTTTTTCAATCGGTTTTGTTTCTTCTACTTTTGGCGTTTCGGTCAATAAAACCCTGCTGCTTGTATCAATTGGTAATGCCACAAAAGCTGAATCACTGACATAAGTTGAATCTTCTTTTGGTAGTACACCTACGGCTGAAATTTCGGGTTCTTTGATAATTTGTCTCCGATATTTCCAAAAATATGCTACTACTCCCAAAAATAAGAACAGTATCAAAACCCAAGGAATCCAATTCGAAAAACCACTTCCACTTGTAGAAGGTTTTGTTTCTTCATTTGGTTTTTCTTCTTTAGATGCTACAACAGTAGAAACCGTACTCTTAAAATTCAATTGGTTAGCAATAGCAGGCGGTAAAGCTCCAAAAACAGTTTCTCGCTGTTCGGCAAGAAGTTTTGTTAATCCTGACACACCAAGTCCTTCTCTGCCAACCACTTTTCCTAAAGCTCCTAAAACCAAAGGAGCGGCCAAACCTACCAATGAAGAAGCCGAGGTCTTGCGAACACCATTTAATGAAGATAGCTTTTCTACAATACTATTGCTCGTATTTCCTGAAAAATGATTGAAAATATTTGAGCCAATGGTGATTAATAACTGCGTTTTATCAAAATTTGCGAGCAAACTTGGCAAATCATCAAGAATTTCTCCCGTATGTCCACCATCTTTCAATACATCCATTACCTTACCCGTACCCTCTTCAGTTGAAGCATTTCGGATAATCCCTCCCAGCACAATAGGAACTGCACTATTCAAAGCAGGGCCTATTTTTTCGGGGTGTTCGCCTAAAAAAGCACTAACTTTTTCTATAACAGAATCTGTCAGTTTGTCTTTAATTAGTCCAAGGATATCCATAAAATTGTGCATTCGTGGTTTATAAATAATTTTTGGGGAGGTTTCAGTATTTCAAATGATTTTATCAAAAACTATGCCCAAAGTATATTATTTTCCAAAAATTATGTTTCCGTTTAATAAAAAACGAAGAAATGGATAGCTATTATGTGACTCGATTCAGTGTCTACGGCAACCAAAATCACTCACTCCTCAAGCTATTCACAGGGTTCATCAAAGCAGCTTTAATTGATTTATAGCCAATGGTAAAAATGGCAATAATAAAAACCATGACAAAAAATAGGCTCATCAAACCAATATCGATATTCGAATGAAAAGTAAAAATGCTAAGAAAAAATAAGCCTAAAGCGTACCCAATCGGTAAGGCTATTAACCCCGCAATGAGTAATAATTTTATAAAACTGAGCGAAAGTACTCTCACGATTTCCCAAACTGAAGCTCCCATTACTTTACGAATTCCAATTTCTTTAGTACGTTTTTCGGTAGTATATGTTACCATTCCAAGTAAACCCATAATGGCAATTACAAAAATAACCATCGAAGCCAGACTCATCATTTTCATATCTTCGGCAGGATAATAACGGTCGTACATATCTCTTTCATACCACGAATACACCATTGATTGGTAAGGATAATTGGTTTTCCAAAGTTTTTTCATTTCAGCTAAAAAATCATCTTCTGAAGTATGTTCGTTGGTTTTAATGGAAAGAACTTGAAATTGTGAGGGATTATACTGAAAAATTAAAGGTTGTATGTCAAACTGATAGTTAAAATGACAAAAATTCTGTACAATTCCTACTACTTGTACTTCGGTAGCATTATTTAGGATGATTGTCTTACCAATAGCTTCTTGGGACGTTCCCAAATGAAGTCTCTGCACCGCTTTTTGATTGATTACTACAAAATTTGTAGCCGAATCTGATTTTGAAATGGGTAAGTTTTGACCAGCCACAAATTTCAATTTCATATTTTCTATAAAATTTCTATCTACTGCATAATAATAAGCAGCCTCGTTTTTGGCTTTTTTGTTGGCTTTCACTCCAAATTCAGCGGTCATTCCGCCAAAAGGAATCGAAGTGAGTCCGACCTCTTCTACATTTCTATTTTTTGAAATTTCGTCTATTAATAATTGATAATTTTTGTTGGCAAGGGTAATATTGAAAATGCCTTTTCTATTAAAATTTTCGTTTTCGGTAGCCATATAATTAAACTGACTGTACATGTGTCCTATAAAAAAAATAAACACCATTGTAACCACAAACTGAATGACTACCAGACTTTTACGGAAACTTATTTTACCAAAAGATGCTGGTGAAAGCGTGCCTTTCAAGACACTTACTGGCTGAAAACTCGACAATATCCAAGCGGGCAATGCTCCTGCCAAGATACCCAAAAGCAAAGTAAATATTAAGAAAACAAGCCAAATAATAGTCTGATTTTCAACTTCCCACGTTACCCATTGCACATGGATTGTTTGCTTCATTAAAAACAAAATAACTATACCAACAAATAATGCAAATAAGGCTATCATAATGGCTTCGCATATAAATTGGATAATCAATTGACTGCGAACTGCTCCCATTACTTTTCGTACGCCAACTTCTTTCGAACGACTCAACGAGCGAGCCAAAGTCAGGTTAGTATAATTGAAGCCTGCCAATATTAAAATCATGAGTGGAATTGCAAAATTGGATGAAATGTCTGCCAAATCTTCTACATAAGGATTAAAACGAAGTTTTTCCAAACTCGGCGAAATATCTTTGATAGCTTGCTTACGAAAATGATTGGTTTTTTTGGCGGAAATTATGTTTTCATTACTCTTTTTGGCAATTTCGTTGAGTGCCAAGTCAAGAGAATTTGGCTGTGCATTGGCTTGTAATTTAACAAAAGTATGCATTTTGTAGCTTGCCCACGACTGTGGATTGGCGGCTTCTTGATTAGAACTGGTATAAGTTGCCATCGAAATCATTACATCGCTTCTGAACATTGTTTGCTTTTTAAATGGCTTCAAGACGCCTGTTATCTTGAAAGAACCATAAGTTGGATGCGATAATATTTTTCCAACAGGGTTGACTTCATTGAAGAATTTTTGTGCCATTTCGTGACTCAAAACGAGGCTATTTGGCTCTAATGGCAGCGAACCGTTTGCTAAACTAAAACCAAAAATTTCGAAAAAAGTAGGCTCCACATAGATGGTGTTTACCCTAATAGTTTTTATCCGATTGGTCAATTCCCAACTGAAATCTCTGACTACTTTTGTGGCTTTTTCGACGCAAGTATAATTATTCTTTAAATTATCAGACAGCAAAAAAGGTGAAGAAGCATAGCTAACTTTGCCGCCTTCATTGGAGTTTTCGTCGGTGATAATGCGATAGATTCGGTTTGAGTTTGGATGAAAATTATCAAATTCAAAAGAACTACGCAACTGCATCAACGAAAGCAAAGCAAATGGAATTGCCAAGCCTAAACCCATAATATTGATAAAAGAAAAGAGTTTGTTTTTCCAAAGGTTTCGGAAGGCTATTTTTATATAATTAGCCCCCAAACCCCCGCTGAAGGTTTTAAAAATTGAGTTTTTCATAATTATAATTTTCTATAATGATTTTTATATAAAGCTCCATCGGGTTTGGGTCGGACCGCCGATGCGGACTCTGCTTCACTCAGTCTTCAAACTCTTCACCGGATTCATCAAAGCGGCTTTAATGGCTTGATAACTCACTGTTAGTAAGGCAATTATCGTTGAAGCACAACCCGCCACAGCAAAAATCCACCAATGCAAATCGGTTTTGTAAGCAAAATCTTCGAGCCATTTGCTCATTAAATAATAGCCAATGGGCGTGGCAATGACGAAGGCGACTAAGACTAATTTCAGGAAGTCTTTCGAGATAAGCGTAACGATATTCGGGATACTTGCACCCAACACTTTTCTTACGCCGATTTCTTTGGTTCGTTGCTCGATTACGATTAAAGCAATGGCAAAAAGCCCCATGCAAGAAAGTAAGATAGCAATTCCTGCGGCAGTGGTGAAAATCTGCGAAAGTCGTTCTTCTTTCTTATACCAACGGTTTACGTTTTCGTCTAAAAATGAACCTTCAAACTCAGTTTGTGGAGCGATTTCTTTCCAAGTTTTCTTGACCAAATCCATAGAAGCAGCCATGTTTTGTGAACTTACACGCACAAAAACGTAGCTAATACGAGTTCCTCTGTTGATTTGTAATGTAATAGCTTGATTTTTTTGGTGCAACGAATACAAATTAAAGTCAGAAATCACGCCAATGATTTTGAGCCTTCCTTCCAACGAATCAGGCATGACAAATTTATCAATGGCAGTTTTTTCGCCCATTTGCTTCACAAAACTTTCGGTTACAACAATTGCACTCGAATCGGTGCCATATTGTGTCGAAAAATCACGTCCTTGTAACAATTTCATATCCATTGTTTTCAAAAAATCATACTCAACAAATAACCAATCGCTCAAAATCGGCTTGGCATTGCTCAAATTACTGGCATCAGGATAATAGTCAAAACCCGATGTACTCCTCGACGAGCTACCATCTAAACCTCGACCAATGTTTACCCTTGAGCCACTCACTGCTACAACCGAAGGGTATTTTGATAGTTCATTTCGCATCTTCTGAACAGCCACCGTGCCTTTCATTGCACCGTTTATGGGTACACTTATCACTTGCTCTTTATTATAGCCCAATGGTTTTGTTTGCAAATACTTGAGTTGCTGCATGATTACCAAAGTGCAGCTAATAAGCAAGCACGCAATTGTAAACTGGGTGGTTATAAGTGAGTTACGCAAAAACCCTGGTTTTTTCATGGTCAACTTTCCTTTCAAAACCTCTACGATATTGAACCTTGAAGCGACCATTGCTGGATAGCCACCCGCAATAAAAGTAACCAGTAAGAATCCTATTATAGTAATCAATAAGTTACTAATAACCAAGAAGTTAGCGATAGAAAGGTGCGAGCTAAACATTTTATTGAACTGTGGCAAAGAAATATATGCCAAAGCTAAACCAAGCAATAAAGCAAGCCAAGATACCAAAAATGCCTCTCCACAATTTTGTATAAAAAGCTGTTCTTTATTTGCTCCGAGCGATTTTCTGACCCCGACTTCTTTTGCCCGTGTGAGCGATTGAGCCACCGAAAGATTAATAAAATTGATAGATGCAATGAGCAAAATTAAGCCCGCAATGGTAAGTAATGTATAAACATAGGCTTTGCTCGTACCACCGCCTGTATTATTACTAAAATGAACATCCAATAAAGGTGTGAGCAATAGGCTATTGTATTGTCCACGTTCGTTTTTGGGGTAGCCTTGCTTTTTTGCCTCTTCAAAACTTATTTTTGAATATTTTTGAAGAAAAGGTTCAAGGCGTTTTTCAAAAGTTGCCTGACTGACATTGGATGAAAGTTTGATAAAAACCTCATGGTTTTGAGAAGTCCAATCGTTTTTTCTACTTTCGTAATTTGGGTGCGTTTCGGTGCGAATATAAGCATCATATTCTATCGAAGAATTTTCTGGAAAGTCGGTCATTACGCCCGTAACCACAAAGGGCGATGGTTTCCCCTCAATATCCAGTGTCAATTGCTTGCCCATCGGTTCTTCTTTACCAAAAACATCTTTCGCCATATTCTCACTAATCACAATATTGTCTAAAGCTGCCAACGACGTATTAGCGTTGCCTTTTAGTAGCGGAAAAGAGAACATTTTAAAAAAATCGGCATCTGCACTTCGTATCGTTTTATCAAACTTTTTGCCATTATATGTTACTCCACCCGCCCCCCAATTAATGCGTGTAACTCCTTCCACTTCTGGAAACTCAGCTTTCAAGGCAGGCGTAAGCGGATACGCCATAGAAGTACCAACATTCGGACTGCCGTCTTTGCTCATGGCAGAAAAGTACATCCGAAAAATTCGGTCGGAGTCTTTATGAAAATTATCGAATGAAAGTTCATAAGCCGATGTGAGGTAGAGCAAAATACTGCTTGCGAAGGCAACAGACAAGCCAATGATATTGATGGCTGTGTAGGTTTTGTTTTTCCACAGATTGCGGAGAGCTATTTTTATATAATTGCGTATCATAATTTTGTTATTAGTTATTAGAAATGGGTCAATAGAAAATTGGTTTTACCAGTTACTAAGTCCCAAATAAACCTTAACATTCTACTCAGTCTTCAAACTCTTCACAGGATTCATTAAAGCGGCTTTAATGGCTTGATAACTTACTGTTAGTAAGGTAATTAGCAAAGCACCAAAGCCCGTAAAAACAAATATCCACCAAGAAATATCAGTTCTGTAAGTATATTTTTGTAGCCAATTATTCATAAAATAATAGGCGATTGGTGCAGCGATTAGGCAAGAAATGATAACCAAAACCACAAAGTCTTTTGAGAGCAATCGCCAAACATTGGCTACCGTTGCACCCAAAACTTTTCTGATTCCTATTTCTTTGGTACGTTGCTCGGCTACGAATGAAGCTAAACCAAATAAGCCGAGACAACTAATAAATATGGCGAGAATAGTAAAAAAAGCAGTCAATTTTCCGATTCTTTCTTCATCACCAAACTTTTTGTTGTATTCCGCATCAATAAAAGTATACTCGAACGGAGCAGCAGGACTATACTTTTTAATGACGGTTTCTATTTTAGCTAATGCTTCTCTTGAGCTTACTGTTGGTTTTAGTTTGATATTAAAAACATTTGCAGAGTGATAATCTAACATAAAAACCGAGCGAAAAACAGGTTTATAGGGCGAGTCCATCACCATGTCTTTAATTACGCCAACAATTGTATACGGTTTTCCATCCACCTTCATTAATTTGCCAATGGGTTGTTTTAAACCCATAAATTTTAAAGCAGTTTCGTTCAGAATTATTTCAGACGAATCGGTAGTTAATGCTCGGGAGAAATCTCGACCTTCTTTAATTTGCCAGTTTATCGTTTTCCCAAAGTCATGGGTAACTGCTACGGTTCCAAAATTACCTTGCAAAGCAGGGTCTTTTCCTTCCCATTCATAACCATTATTAATTTCCCAAACACCCGTGATTGGACTTGAAGATTGTGACATTTCGGCTACCGCACCAGTTTCTAAAAAGCTATTTCTGATAGCATCATAATGACCCGAAAGCTCTGGCGTGGAGATGGGAATAGTCAATAATCCTTCTCGACCATACCCAATAGGACGTTCTTTGGCAAATTGTATTTGACGGAAAACGATAACAGTCCCGATGATTAAAGTAACTGAAACAGTGAATTGTAAGACAACCAATACTTTTCGAGGAATAGCCGCCCAACGTCCCAAAAGGAAAGTACCTTTTAAGACTTTGATTGGTTGAAACGAAGACAAATAAAAGGCTGGGTAAAACCCTGCAATCAAACCTGTTATTAAGCTAAATCCGATACTGCACAACCAAAAAATAGGATTTAACCATAAAATTGTCATTTTTTTATCGGCAACTCCATTGAAAAATGGTAAAATCAATTGTACCAAAAGCAAAGACAACACAAAAGACAAAGCCACAACTAAAAATGATTCGCTAAAAAACTGCGTAATCAATTGCCCTCTTACCGAACCAATCGCTTTACGAATTCCTACTTCTTTGGCACGTTTTTCGGAGCGAGCAGTACTCAAATTCATAAAATTGATACATGCCAACAACAATACAAATAAGCCGATTATGCCAAAAAGCCAAATAAATTCAATCTTTCCGCCTGTATTTATACCATTTTCCCAATTAGAATATAAATGCCATTTGCTCATCGGGTGCAGAAAAACTTGTGCGTTAAACTTCTTTTCTTCTTCCTTGACTTTTCTAATTTTAACATCCTTGATTTTCGCCGAAACTTTATCTATATCAGCATTATTGGCTAATTGGGCGAAAGTTTGGACAAAATTACTTCGCCAAGGATTGGTCATTTCCTTTATCCATTTCTCGCTACTTACATATAATTCCCAAGGAGCGATAAATGTTAAATCTCTGAAACTTGAACTATAGGGTAAATCTTCATAAACACCTGTTACTTTTACATTCAGTTTATTGTCGATTTTTAGGAGTTTATTGATAGGGTCTTCTTCACCAAAATAAGCCTTAGCAACCGATTCTGAAAGTAAAATAGACGCAGGTTCTTTCAAACCATCTCGTGTGCCACGTAGCATTTTTAAACTTAACATTTCGGTAATTTTTGGCTCGAAGAAATTACCGCTTTTTTTAAGATTCTTTTCACCATAAGACAAAATATGGTTATTTGTCCAAGCCGACATTACTACATATTTAAAATCACTGCCATATTTATCTAAAATTTCACTTCCTAATAAATATGGATTCGCTGTTTGCGTACCAACCTCACCATTAAATGTCTGATGTTGCATTACTTGGACAATGCGATTATAATTTGGATAAGATTTGTCGTAAGATAATTCATCATACATCCAAAGCCCAATGAGCATAGCCACAGACATACCAACGGCAAGTCCACCAATATTGATAAATGAATATACCTTGTTTTTGACAAGATTTCGGAAGGCGATTTTTATGTAATTGCGTATCATATTTTTGTATTTTGGGGTAATTCCAATATAGAGACAAGGCATGTAACGTCTCTAAGTAACGATTATTCAGTCTTCAAACTCTTCACAGGATTCATTAAAGCGGCTTTTATTGCTTGATAACTCACTGTTAGTAAGGCAATTAGCAAAGTAATCACGCCTGCTCCGACAAAAATCCAAGCCGAAATATCTGTCCGAAAAGCAAAGTCTTTGAGCCAAGTAGTCATGGCATAATAAGCCAATGGTGTAGCGATTATGAAGGCTATACAAACCAATTTCAAGAAGTCTTTTGATAGGAGCTGTACAAGGCTCCAAATACTCGCCCCAAGTACTTTTCTGACACCGATTTCTTTGGTACGTTGCTCGGCTATATACGTAATTAGCCCAAATAAACCTAAGCAAGCAAGCAAGATTGTGAGTAGAGCAAAAATCAAGGCGATTTTTCCGATTCGTTGTTCGGCTCGGTACATTTCATCGAATGATTCTTCCATAAAATGATAATTAAACGGCATTTCAGGAGCTAAAGCCTTCCATTTTGCTTCTACCTGTTTGATGAGTGTTTGAGGTTCATCGGTATTGATTTTAAAAGCCGTTACCCATGCACTTCTGCCGTAGCGAAAACACAAAGGGCCAACTGTTTCACGCATTGATTGGTAATGAAAATTCTTGACAACACCCACAATCGTAAATCCAATTACGTGATTAGGTTCATCATCTCTTACATACAGTTTTTTACCAATTGGTTCATCAAAACCAATCAATTTAGCCGCTTGTTCGTTAAGAATAATGGCTGATGAATCGGTGCTGAAAGCCTTTGAGAAATTCCTTCCTTTCAGCATCTCCATATCGAGCGTAGGAATATAGTTTTCGTCAATATCCCAAGTTTGCATATTGAAGCCATTTTTTGCTGTCATTACGGCTTCTGTCGAAAAAGTATTATCGCTTCTCGATGAATTGGCTACTGGCAAATAGCCCGCAAAAGTTGCATTTTTTACACCCGCTATTTTCTTTACTTCTTCTTTGAAAACATCGTTGTTATCACGCAACGAAGACGTGCCTGTTACGACCAACACTTTATCTTTTGAGAAACCCAAATTTTTATGCTGAATATAATTGAGTTGTTTGTAAATAACGAAGGTAGAAATAACCAAAACCAGCGAAGTAACAAACTGAAAAGTAACCAAAGCATTACGTAAATTGGAGCGTTTGAAATTAGCGTTGAGTTTACTTTTCAAAACCTCTATTGGGCGGAATGAGGATAAGAAGAACGAAGGATAATAGCCCGCCAAAATGCCAACCATCAAGGGTAAAAGTAATAAGAATGGTAAATATTGCAATTGAAAAAACGATTTGAAGCTAAATTGTTTTCCTGCAATTTTATTAAAATACGGAATCAATAAAATTGTAAATAGTAATGATAGTCCAAAAGCTAAATAGCTTGTAAGTACCGACTCCGACATAAACTGCATGATGAGGCTGCTGCGTTGGGTTCCCATCACTTTTCGGATGCCCACTTCTTTGGCACGATTGGCCGAACGGGCCGTGCTAAGATTCATGAAATTAATACAAGCAATGAGCAATAAAAACAACGCCACCAACGAAAAAATATAGACATATTGAATATCGCTATTGGTACCTAATTCATAGATTCTATCTGATTTCAAATGAATATCCACAAGCGGTATAAGAGAATATTGAATATAATTACCCGTTTTTCTGAAATCGTCCATACTATTAATATCCATAAAAGCCTTGGCTTGCGGCAAGATGTATTTATCTACAACTGCATCAAATTTCTTCTCAAATTGCTTATAATCAACACCTTCACGCAGCTTTATATAAGTGTAAAAATTATGGTTCAGAAAACTCCCGAACTTGTAATCGGTAATGTTTTTGAACGAAAAAATCATGTTTGCCTGAAAATGCGAGTTAACGGGCATATCTTCATAAACAGCAGTAATTTTATATTCGACCGACTCTCTCACGCCAATGGTAAGCGTTTTGCCCAGAGCCGAAGTATTGCCAAAATACTTTTGTGCTGTCGTTTGATTGATGATAAGCGTATTGGGTTCGGTCAATGCCGTTTTAACGTTCCCTTCGAGAATATTTAATTGAAAAACATCAAAAAGAGTAGAATCGGCATGAAGGCAATTATTTTCTACTAAAAATTCATTGCCTTTTTTTATAAATCGTCGGCTATTATTGGCATACAAACGAACGTATTGCTCAACTTCGGCATAATCTTTCTTAAGTGTAGCTCCAAAAGGGTCAGAACTCACCGCCATTTTTTGTTCAACTCCACCGAATTTAATATCCGAATTAATGCGATAAATGCGGTCGGCATCTTTAAAATGACGGTCGTAGCTCAGTTCATCCAAAACGTAGAGCGAAATGAGCAAAAAACAAGTAAGCCCGATAGCCAAACCAAAAATATTGATAAAGCTATACAGTTTGTTTTTGAATAGATTTCTTAATGCGATTTTTATGTAATTGCGTATCATAATTTTGTTTGTTTTGGGTAAGATTTGCGTAGAAACAAGGCGTTCCCTTTTCTCTACAACGCAACATGATTATTCAGTTTTCAAGCTCTTTACCGGATTCATCATAGCTGCTCTAATAGATTGCCAACCAACAGTAATTAGAGCAATACAAATAGTTATGGCTGCCGTAAAAGCGAAAATCCACCCATTGAAACTTTCTCGATAAGGATAATTTTCGAGCCATTTTTGAGTAGCATAATATGCAACTGGGAAAGAAAGCACAAATGAAAGACCAACCAGTTTTATGAAATCCGTTGAAAGCAATGCAACAATACTGCTAATTGAAGCACCCAAAACTTTGCGAATTCCGATTTCTTTGGTTCGTTTTTCGGCCGAAAGTGTAGCCAAACCAAACAAACCAATACAAGAAATAAAAATGGTAAGGGCTGCTCCAAAAAGCATAATTTGCTTCCATTTCTCCTCCGATTCGTATGCTTTTTTATTTACTAAATCTCTAAATCTATAAGAATATGGGTTAATAGGAAAAAGGCTTTTGAAGTTTTTCTCGATGTGTGCCAAGCTCGCAGTTTCCGAATTTGGCTTAATTTTGATGTGTACCATGCCAAAACCATTGCTTTTCATAGTAAACATTTGTGGTTTAATTTCTTGCGTAAGAGCATCATAATGATAATCTTTTACTACGCCAACTACCATATATTTTTCATTATCTCTATAAAAAAAATTTATAACCTGCCCGATTGGCTTTTTCCAACCAGCTTTTTTTACGAAGGCTTCATTGACAATAACTGAGTTGGTAGAATCGGCAAAATCTTTTGAAAAATTACGCCCTTCAATAATTTTAATCTTATAAAGTGGCAAATAATCTTCATCAACTGTTTCGTAGGCAAATTGCAAATCAGTTTTTCCATTTACTTGGGCAACAGTTCCCCAATTCCCTCCATTTTTGGGGGCTACCTGCACGATATTTGGGTTTTTCAACAATTGGTCTTTCAAGATCACTGCTTTATCTCTAAATATGTTTTGTCCGAAATCTACCATTATCACATTTTCATCTTTGTAACCTAAGTCTTTGTTTATCAAATAGTTAAACTGTGAAAATATGGTCAAGGTGGCAATTATCAAGAACGAAGCTAAGCCGAACTGTAAGACTACTAAAGACTTTTGAAGATAGTTTTTGCCCGATAAATTAAATCGGTTGTAGAGGGTTTCGACAGGGCTAAAACCAGACATCATAATAGCAGGATAAAATCCTGATAATAAAGATGTTAGAACGAAAGCTCCAAAATAGGCCACTACTAACTTTGCATCAAGCAAATAAGAAAATGAAAGGGCTTTATTGGCAAGTTGATTGAAAGTGGGTAATACCAATTGAAGCAATAAAATAGCCATAATAAAGGCAACGAAACTAAGCAAAAAAGATTCGCCCAAAAACTGCCAAATCAGTTGCTTACGATTACTACCAACCACTTTTCTGACACCAATTTCTTTGGCCCGTTTGAGCGAACGTGCCACCGTAAGATTCACAAAATTGATACATGCTATCAGTAAAATAAAGAGTGCAATGCCCATAAGAATATAAGAAAATGTGGGATTGCTGGCATCAACCAAACCATTTTGTGCAGGATAGTCGGTGCTGAGGTGCATTTCTAATAAGGGTTGCAAAGCATATACTGCTTTTTCTTTAACATTATATTTTGCAGCCATCATTTTAATGGCTTCGGCGGCATCGGCATCATATACTTGCTTCATTTTTGCCTCCACTAGCTTCTTATCTGCTTTTGCATTCAGCAAAACAAAGGTATTTTGAAAGAAATTGAACCAGTTTTCATTATTGCTGTATTCTTTTTCAGCTACAATTTTTGGCAACAAAAAATCAAATTTAACCGATGAATTTTGTGGACATTTTTTCGAGATGCCAGTAATTTGGTAAGGGATAAATTTATCACCTTCTTTTAGTTCTAAGGTTTTGCCCAAAACATCTTTTGTTTTGAAAAACTTCTCTGCCATTTCTTCTGAAATAACGATGGTATTTGGCTTTTGTAGAGCCGTAGCTGGGTTTCCGCTCGCAAGGGGAAAGCTAAAAACCGAAAAGAAATTGGTATCGGCAGCAAGCATTTCATAGCCTTTTATTTCGTCTT
Source organism: Emticicia sp. (assembly GCF_043780375.1). GTDB lineage: Bacteria > Bacteroidota > Bacteroidia > Cytophagales > Spirosomataceae > Emticicia. The sequence continues at coordinate 34,143 of NZ_JAYWCU010000009.1, forward strand.
TTGTCCGAATATCTTTAAACTGGCTCTGTATTCTTACAAATGCTTCAATTTCTGGTATCTGTGCTTTAAATTTTGGACCTTGAAAATCACCAGTATTACCACCTTTATTATTGATGCTGCCGTCGGGTTTTATCCAAGCGTTGGTAATACGATAGATATTTGGGTTATTGACATGAAACTTATCGTAGCTCACTTCGTCTTTTGTATAAAGCAAGATGAGCATAGCGGCAGTTAAGCCAATAGCCAAACCAGCAATATTGATAAATGAAAAAACCTTGTTACGTACAAGATTTCGGAAGGCGATTTTGATGTAGTTTCGTATCATTTTAGCTGTTGGCAATTAGCCGTTTCGGCGTTCATATTTAGCGATTAACTAAAAAGTGCGATTATTCATTGATTAGACTTCTTGCGAAAGTATTTTATGATTGAAAAATAGTAGATTTTCAAGCGAAAATTGAGGGAATTTTAAAAGCATAGCACCGCTACGGTTGAAAAATTTGCTCAATTTGTAGCCAAAAAGAGGGTGTTTTTCGACTTAAAATACTTTCGCAAGAAGTCTATTATCAAACAAAAAGCTAAAAGCTAATCGCTAATAGCCGAAAAGCCATTTATACATGAAAATTCTCTGTAACAACTTTACCATCAAATAAATTAACAATTCGGTGCGAAAAGCCAGCATCATAAGGCGAGTGCGTAACCATCACAATGGTAGTACCTTCGTTGTTGAGTTCTTGCAAAAGTTTCATTACTTCTTCCCCATTTGTTGAGTCCAAATTACCCGTTGGTTCATCGGCAAGAATCATTTTTGGTTTAGCAACCACCGCTCGTGCAATGGCAACACGCTGCTGCTGTCCGCCCGATAATTGTTGAGGAAAGTGGTTACGACGATGCATCATATTCATACGTTCGAGGGCAATTTCAACTTTACGTTTACGCTCGTCGGCAGGAGTTTTTAGATATAGTAATGGGAGTTCAACATTTTCGTAAACTGTCAATTCGTCAATCAAATTGAAACTTTGGAAAACGAAGCCAATTGCACCTTTTCGGAATGTAGCCCGCTGACGCTCCGACATTGTAGCTACCTCGTTTCCGTAGAAATCATAGCTTCCTGCCGACGGATTATCTAAAAGCCCCAAAATATTGAGTAAAGTAGACTTTCCACAGCCCGACGGCCCCATGATGGCTACAAATTCGCCATCTTTAATTTCCATAGTGATGCCATTCAAGGCAGTAGTTTCGACTTCTTCAGTGGTGAAGATTTTTTGAAGGTTGGTTGTTTTTATCATGATAGATAAGCCCCCTAACTCTCAATGGAGTTAAAAGTTTTTTTATTATATTTTGATTCAATAACATTTTAAATTCCACCAATTGGGGGTTAGAGCAACCGTTATACGAGGCTTTTAAAACTCCAACACCTCGTTATCCCCAAAATTTTCATACGAACTTGTAATCACTTGTTCGCCTACTTGTAAGCCCTCTAAAACCTCAAAAAATTCTGGATTTTTTCGACCTAATGTAATTTTTCTTTTCGAGGCTTTTTTGCCCGATTTGTCTACAACATAAACCCAATTTCCGCCTGTATCAGAGAAAAAGCCTCCTACTGGAATCAAAATTGCTTTAGTTGCTTTGCCCAATTCTAAACGAAGCGGAGAAGATTGCCCACGTTTAATACCTTCTGGAACTCCTTTCGAAAAAATCATATCTACCTGAAAACGCCCGCTTTTTACTTCTGGATAAATTTTGGTTATTTCCAAACCATAATCTTTTCCATTAAACTCAAACGAGCCACCCAAGCCTGCAAAAATTCTTGAAATATAATGTTCATCAATATCGACACGCATCTTAAAACCGTTCAAGTCATCAATTTGTCCAATATTTTGCCCTTGATTAATATTCGAGCCAACTTCCACATCAATCGAAGATAACAAACCTGCAACTGGTGCTTTTACTACTAAGTTTTCGAGGGTTTCACGCCATAACTGCACATTTCTTTGTGTTCGTTCGAGCGTTCCTTCCAATTGTTTTATTTGCATTTCGGCATTTTCTTCTTGGTATCGTTGCGATTCGAGTGTAATTTCACGTTGTTTGATTAGTTTTTCATAATCACGCTTCGACTTCAAATAATCAGATTCAGCAATTACTTTATCAGTAAACAATTTTTTATTTCGGTCGTACAAATCTTTAGTTTGGTCAATCTGAAAATCTAAATCATTGAGTGATTGTCTAATCGTAAATTTCTCAACTTTCAGTCGTTGACGAGTATTTTGAAGGTCGTTTACCAAGCGACTTGCCTCGGTTTCTGATTGTAAAAAATTAAGTTTTAGGTTTTGATTTTCGAGTTTCAAAATCACTTGTCCTTGTTTCACCATGTTTCCACCGTCAACCACTTTTTCTTTTACATAACCACCCACAATTGCATCTAATCTAATAGTTTTCAAAGGCAAAACCACGCCTGTAACAACAATAAATTCGTCAAAATCGCCTTGACTTACAACTGAAACAGTAATCTTATCCTTTTCAACATTGAGTTTTGAGCGTTTATCAGCAAAAGCCAATTGCCAAACCAAGAAAGCTACCAATAATACCCCTCCACCAATCATCGCAATTCGTTGTGTATTCCAAAACTTTTTTTCAATTTGTCTGTCCATCGTGGTATGCAATAAAATCTTAATTTTGTTATTTCATTTATGTTATTTTCCAATCTTATGCCAAAAACATAATTTGTTGATTATCAACTAATTATAAAAAAATATTATTTAAAAACTGTCCGTTTTCGGACAACCATTGTACGTTGTCGGACGTATTCTGATTGTTGATTTTTTCTGATAAAAATTTAAAAACAAACACAATTAATTGATAATCAACTGATTATAAAAACCTTTTCAATAATAATTTGTTGAGGAATAATTTTTGTTATAGATTAGCTAACAGAAAAAGCTATAATAAATATGTCGAAACTCCTAATAATTGATGATGATGTGGATGTGCTAAGTGCTGCCAAACTATTTTTAAAGCGACATTTTGGTCAAGTTGATATTGAAAAAAATCCTGAAAAAATTCCTTTTTTGATTACTAATGGCAATTATGATGTCGTTTTGCTCGACATGAATTTTACCAGAGATGTAAACACTGGCAAAGAGGGCTTTGAATGGCTCGACCGAGTTTTAGATATCGACCCACTTATTTCGGTCGTACTATTTACGGCTTATGGAGATGTCGAAATGGCGGTGCGTGCCATCAAAGTTGGTGCGGTTGATTTTGTGCTAAAACCTTGGGAAAATACTAAATTGCTCGAAACCATGCAGTCTGCATATGAGATTCGACAAGAAAAAATCGGCGGTAGGCAGTCGGCGGTAGGCAGCACAAAAAGCATCTCTAAAACACAAATAATTGGAGATTCGGTGGTGATGAAGAAAATTTTTGAAACCATCGAACGAGTAGCTGCCACTGATGCCAATGTTTTAATATTAGGAGAAAATGGCACTGGTAAAGACCTAATAGCCAGGGATTTACACGAAAAGTCAAATCGTGCCGAAATGTCGTTCGTTCATTCAGATTTAGGTGCAATCTCGGAAACTTTGTTTGAAAGTGAGCTTTTTGGTCACATAAAGGGAGCATTTACCGATGCTCGTGAAGACCGAACAGGGCGTTTTGAAGAAGCCAATAACGGCACCATATTTTTGGATGAAATTGGTAATATCCCATTGCCATTACAAGCCAAATTATTGAATGTTTTGCAAAACCGTAGTATTACAAAAGTTGGCTCAAATAAATCAAAAAATATTGATATTCGCTTAATTTGTGCTACAAATGAGCCAATTTACGACCGAGTTGCTCAACGCACTTTCCGGCAAGATTTGCTTTATCGCATCAACACCATCGAAATAAAATTGCCAGCTCTACGAGAACGTCCAGAAGACATTTTGCCTTTGGCGGAACATTTTTTGAAAATTTACCGTAAAAAATATAACCGCCCAGTCAATACCATCAGTGCGACTTTGGCGAAACAATTACAACGTTATCATTGGGCGGGAAATGTACGAGAACTACAACACGCCGTTGAGCGTGCAGTCATTCTTTCACACGGAACTACACTCCAACCCGAAGATTTTTTCTTTGAAACGAGACAAGAAACTGCACCTTCATTCGACCAAACTTATCAATTGGAAGAAATGGAGAAAATGCTAATAATCAAGACTTTAAAGAAATTCAACGGCAATATTACCGAAGCCGCCCGGGAAATGGGGCTTACCCGCCAAGCTCTTTATCGGAGAGTGGAAAAATACGGGATTTGACTTATACAAATTCAAAAATTTGATTTTTGTAAAATAAAAATTAAACTATAACCACCTAATAATCAAGCATTACACGAGATAATATTTTCTGTTTTTTTTAAACAACAAAGACTTGAAAGTTTGCCTTTCAAGTCTTTATCAGTATAATAATTTTTATTTCAGCCAAACACCGCCAAATACTCCTCTTCCTTAAAACCCACCACCAAAATCTTATCACCTTCCACAATCGGGCGTTTGATAACTGACGTTTTTTCGAGCATTAAACTGATAGCCGAAGCATTATTTATGATTTTACTTTTTTCTTGGTCAGTTAGTTTTTTGTAGGTTGTTCCTGCACGATTAACTAATTTTTCATAAGGAATTTGTGTAAGCCATTCTTCCAATTTTTTGACAGTAATACCTGTCTTCTTGTAATCATGAAACTCGTAAGCAACATTGTGTTCCTTGAGCCAAGTCAAGGCTTTTTTAACAGTATCACAGTTGGGTATTCCGTAAACTTTAATCATTTATAAATGTTTTATTGTCTTTCAAAAAAGAACATTCTTTTTTGTTGTTTGTGGTTTTTCGGCAGTTGCAAAAAGAGGATATTGGTCAAAAATATCTCTGACGATACTCTTAAAATAATTTTTCTTAGAAGAAGCTCTATTAAAAATTCCAGTAGCATAACCTCGCCAAACAACCTCACTTGATTCAGCTTCAATCATCGAAACCATCAAAGTTCCTTTTTCTAAATCATATTTTACAGGACGATACATATAATTATCATCTTCGGTCGATACCCAATTTACTAATGAAGGTTGGTCGTACCCTTTGTATCTTAAACGGTCATAGTAAATAGAAAAATTAACGAGAATATTTGGTTTTTGGGCATTAAACTCATATCCTCTCGCACGCATTTGGTACTGAATTGCTTGTTGAACGTCTTCACATAAAATATTAGTATCACGCTCACATTCTACAAAAGCATACGTAATATACTTTTTGAAATGGGTCGAATATCGGTAGTCATTATCAACAAAAACCCTTGTACAGGCACTCAAAAGCATTATAAAACCAAAAAAAAGGACAGTCTTTTTCATAGAAAGAGCAATTTTAGATAAGACTATAATTCTTCGATTTTACGGGGTTTTTCGCCTGCGGCAAACAATGGATATTGGTCAAAAATGTTTCTGACCACGCTGCGGTAATAATTGATGGGCTTATTTACTTGCTTATTAAAAACACCAGATGCATATCCTCGCCAAATCAAACGGCTACTTTCGGCATCGAGCAGCGACACCAAAATCATTCCGCCTCCAAAGTGAAAGTTTTGAGTTTTATAAGTATCGTCTCCGTCGAAATGATTTACCCAACGGTCGAGCGAAGGTTGGAAGTATCCTTTATAGTCAACTCGATCACGTATTATGCTATAACTCACCAACAAGCCTGGGCCGTCGGCAACTACTTTGTAGCCACGTGCTTTCATTTGACGACGAATCGCGTCTTGGATTTCGGAACAAACAAAGGAAGTATCGATTTCGCAGTTTAAAAAGTTGTAGGTTTTGTACTTTGTGAAGTCTGTTTCATAGCTATAGTCATTATCAACCATCAATTTGAGGGTGTTACAGCTTGATAAAGCAACAATAATTAGTGCGGAGAATAAATAGATTTTTTTCATAAAGTTTACAATTTGTTCAGTTTAGGTACAAATAACTCAAATCAACTATCTACAGACAATCGCAACAGCAATTCATCAAAGTTAATGAATGCTTTTGAAAAATCAAGTGAAATATTTATGATTTCTTGATTTTTTTACAGTTACGAATATATTTATTAAATAATTTTAAAATGATATTATACTCCAAAAACTTCTCTTTCTATGAAAAGCTCCCCTAACCTACGTAGTATTCCAACGCTTTTTTCATTTCTGTCTTCGACACAACTACGTCATATAAACAACTTCCTACACTATTGATGAGCGAAAAACGTATCTCTTTTCCTTTATTTTTTTTGTCTTGTTGTGTGAAGCTCATAATCGCCTCAAAATCACTTTCTTGCATTGGTACTTTGCCATAAATCGAAAAAATAAAATCTTCGATTTGCTCTAAAGTTTTTTCATTGAGTAAACCTCTCTCAAAAGCTATATACGATTCGCAGAGCATTCCGGTTGCAATTGCCTCCCCATGAAGCAACCTTTTTTTTCCTTTATCCAAAAAATACGTCTCTACGGCATGTCCAAGCGTATGTCCGAAGTTTAAAATTTTTCTAATTCCTTGTTCGGTTGGGTCTTGTTCGACTATTTTTTTCTTAATTTCGACCGAATGTGTAATCAAATCTGCTAAATCTTGGTCGACCAAATCTTTTCTTCTGATTTCATTCCATTTTTCACCATCTTGAATCAAACAATGCTTCAAAATTTCGGCAAAACCTGAGCGTTTTTCTCTTTCTGAAAGTGTTTTCAAGAAAACTGGATCAATCAAAACTGCTTTTGGCAAAGTAAAAACGCCCAAATGATTTTTGAATCCATGAAAATCAATGCCTAACTTCCCACCTACGCTTGCATCAACTTGCGAGAGTAGTGTTGTAGGGATTTGAATAAAATCAATGCCTCGCTTGTAAGTTGCAGCACAAAACCCACCCATATCACCGATTACTCCACCGCCCAAATTAATCATCAAAGCATGGCGGTCGAGTTGTGCCTCGGTCATTGCCGACCAAATAATTTCACAAGTTTGGAGATTTTTATGCTCTTCGCCACTTTTTATCGAAATCAAAGTATGTTTTGGCAAAAATTCTTTGACAATTGGATAACAAAAACGCTTGGTGTTTGTATCAACCAATACTATGATTTTAGAATAAACCTTTTGCGGAACGCCGCCCGTAGCAAGAAAAGTTTGTAAACTTTCGGAAATGGAAGAAATTACGACTGACATTTGACTTTTTGATTGATTAAAAAGTCAAAGTTAGCAATTGAAGAGGAGAAATATTTTGAATAAAGAAGAAAAACTGCGAAGATGCGTAAAAAAAACCTGCAAAGTCTTCTTTTCAGACCTTACAGGTTTGGATATGGTTAATCCAACAAATCCCATTTAAAAATACCCAATTTCGAGAAGAAATAACAAATCGAAACTCGCAAAACACCCAAACCATATTTGGAACTTCGTACAAAATTGATAGATGATGCTTCTTCAAAATATTTAGTCGGACATGTAACTTCAGCAATCTCGAAGCCTTTCCAAAAGATTTGGGCAATCATTTCATTATCAAAAATAAAATCATCGTCGCATTTTTGGAAAGGAACTGCTTGCAATACTTCCTTAGAAAATGCACGATAACCAGTATGATATTCTGATAGTTTTTGGTTCATCAAAATATTTTGTGTGAGAGTCAAAAAACGATTGGCAATATATTTATAAAGTGGCATTCCGCCCTTCAAAGCACCTTTACCTAAGATTCTTGAACCAAAAACCACAGGGTATAAGTCTTCACCTATGATACTCACCATTGCCCGAATGAGCTTAGGTGTATATTGATAATCGGGATGCACCATCACTACAATATCAGCCCCAATTTCGAGGGCTTTTGTATAGCAAGTTTTCTGATTTCCACCATAGCCTTTGTTTACATCATGCCTTATAACATGCTGAATACCAATACTTTGAGCTACTTTTGTGGTATCGTCTGGGCTGTGGTCATCTACTAAAATCACTTCATCCACAATATCGAAAGGAATCTCTTTATAAGTACGTTCTACGGTCAACGACGCACGGTAGGCGGGCATAACGATAACTACTTTTTTGCCATTATACATGAATTATTCGAGTTTTCGGTGCATTTTTGCAAACCGATTAGTTTAAAACTTTGTTACAAAATAGATAAGGTTTCACTTAATTTGCAAGATTAACCTTGTTTTTAGTGTTTGCTATTAGGTATTGTATGGCAAACAAAATGCCAAGATTTAGGTAGTTTTTATATAAATATTGATTTTATGACTTTTTCAAACGAAAGTATATTTTTTATTGGTTTTGCAATTTTCGTTGGTTTCGTGATGGCACTTGATTTGGGAGCATTCAGCAAATCGACAAGCCACAAAGTTAGTTTCAAGGAAGCGGGTATTTGGAGTGCCGTTTGGGTGGCTTTAGCCGTTGGATTCTTCTTCTTTTTACGTCAATACGGCTACTTGATTCATGATATTAGCGATGCTTCTCACCTTGAATTGCTGAAGGCAAAATATTATGAAAAAATGCAATTACCCTCAGATTTTGATATTGCTTTAAAGAAATTTCAAAATAGCATGGCGATTGACTACTTAACAGGATATTTGACAGAATATTCTCTTTCAGTAGATAATATTTTTGTATTTATATTGATTTTCAATTCGTTCGGTGTACGTGAAAAATTTTACAAAAAAGTGTTGGTCTGGGGAATTTTAGGGTCAATTATTTTGCGTTTTATATTTATCTTTATTGGGGCAGCTTTGATTCAACAATTTGATTGGATTCTTTATTTATTTGGTGGATTTTTGGTTTATACTGGGCTGAAAATATTTTTCAGTAAAGACGAAGATGCAGAAAATATCGAGCCAGCCAATCATCCAATAGTTAAGTTGGCATCGAAAGTTTTCAATGTTTACAAAAGAAATGTTACCGATAACTTCTTGATTTACAACAAGAAAATCAGAAAATGGTACATTACGCCTTTGTTTTTGGTGATGCTCGTAATTGCAGGAACTGACGTAGTTTTTGCGGTAGATTCAATTCCGGCTATTTTTTCGATTACAAAAGACCCCTATATTGTATTTTTCTCGAATGTTTTTGCTATCATGGGCTTGCGTTCGATGTTTTTCTTTTTATCGAGCATTATGGGGCTTTTCCGCTTCTTGAAATATGGTTTAGGAGTTTTGCTGACTTTTATTGGCTTAAAAATGCTTCTACACCACCAAATGGAAGCCTTTGGCTTTACAAACACTTATTCACTATTTGTCATTATCGGAATTTTGGCTGTAAGTATCGGAGCATCAGTTTTGATTCCTGAGAAGAAAATAGGGTAAAACTAAGATAAAAACCTGTAAGGTCATGGCTACCCCGTTTTAAAAAGATCTTACAGGTTTTGCAACTATTTAAACTTAACACTGCTAAAATTTCCATTAACAATGATTTTGCAGTCACTTGAGCCTTTTCCTATTTTGCCAATATAATATTTAGTAGGATTAAAAGAATAATGTTCATTATTCTTTTTTGAATCTGTTTCCGAGTTTCTGGTGAAAGAAACCCCCCGATTCACAGGATAAGCAAAATCTCCATAGTTGGCTTTTACCTCAAAATCGTAGGCAATATCATCGCTAAGTGTCAGGTTTACAGGCGAATAACTGGCGTTAATATCCAATTCTTTTACATTTTTGCCCAAGCCCCCTAATTTAAAACCTCCAGAAAACTCCAATCGAAGATTTGATGATTCTCGTATCATACCTATCATGCCACTCGAATAAGAGATTTTTGCATCCATTTTACCAACTTCTTTAATATCAATTTCGCCAAAACTATTATTAAAATCAAAATCATTGGCTTTTTCCATTTTTATGCCCGAATAGGATGCCTTCAATTTCCCGCCCGACATCGACCTAATATAAGAGTTTTTACAAAATTCCAGACGAATATCCGATTGAGCATTTGTAATATCTTCGGCAACTAATTGACCATAACTTTGGTGAACCGTCAGAATATTTGTGAAAGTTGGTAAATAGGTATTTCCGAAAGAATTTTTTACTTTTAGAGCATTATTTTTAGGCATAAACACCTGATAATCAATTTTTAATGAGTTCTTATCATCACTTCCACCTTTCCAATTCCAAGTATTGTTTTTATAATTCCCCTCTTCACGGTCGATTATAGTTTTAATACTTACCTGACCATCGGCTTTTTTTCCGACCACATCAACCATTTGCATGAAGTTTGATGCTCGTTCTTCGGAAGTTGCATTTGCCAAAATAATAACTTCAACTTTTAGTTCATTTTTATCCCAAAAGCTAACCTTAATATCTCCAAATTGGTTTTCAAGTGAAATTTTATCTGCCCCCGTTACGCTGTAAGAAAAAGTAACATTTTTCTTTTTCTCTATCCATTGGGGATCAGTTTGCTCCTTTTGGTCAGTGTTTGCATTTGTTTTTCCATAAAAGAAAAAACAAATCAAGACCATAGCTCCTTTCATTATTGAGCTGTAATTATATAACTGTGTTAATTTTTTCATTTTTTGACGCTTTAATTTTTTGAATTATTTGTAACTGCTGGTTCAACAGTTCGATCTGCATACTTAGGTTTTGCATCATTGCTTTCAATAACTCCTCCTGATTCGGATTTTTAGGCAATTCGGCTTTAAGTTTTTGATAATCGTGGTCTAAACCTTTCAAATCGGTATTAAAATCATGGTAAAGCATTGGATCTTCTTGCTCCAAAAACTTTAATTCTCCTCGCTTTTGTTCAACTAACGATGTAAACTGTGTTAGTTCTTTAGCATACGTCGGACTCAAAGCTACAATATCAGGATTTTGGGCAAGCGATTTTCCATAATTAAAGGCTAAATAACTGATAGTTAGTACAATAGCAATACTTGCGGCAATTCTCCAAGCAAATTTTGGCCCACCCAAAGACACGATTTTCCCATTCAATCTCTTGCTTTTTGGTAATTTTTTGGCAGTTTCTGTCTCAATTTTTTTCCATAAGTCATTCGATGGTTCATAGTCATCAAAGGCCTCACGGTTATCTCTCACAAATCTTTCTAAACGGTCTTTCATACCCTAATTTTTTTGATGTTTTTCTTTCGACAATAGGCTATTGATTACCTAAAACATTTGTCTATCCATAATCTCCAACAGCCTTTTCTTGGCTCGCATATACTGCGTACGAGAAGTGCTTTCGTTTATATTCAAAATCTTCCCTATTTCTTCGTGGTCGTATCCTTCAAATAAATACAACGACAGCACAACTCTAAAACCTTCGGGCAATTGCTGCATTGCCCGTTTCACTCGCTCTACTTCAAACTTTGCTTCTTGTTCGTTATAAGTTTCTTGGTAGTCGGCAATGTCATTTTCATCACCGCCAAACTCCTCAATATCAACCAGTTGCATTTTTCTCGACCTAATCTGATTGATAGCTTTATTGACCACAATTTGTTTCAACCAAACGCCAAATGTGGCTTCTTGACGAAAATCTCCAATTTTTGCAAAAGCATCAATAAACGATTCTTGCAAAATATCTTCTGCTTCACCCACATGATTCAATATTCGCATACAGACACTAAACATAGCCTTAGAGTAAAGCTTGTACAGTTCATACTGTGCCTTACTTTCGCCACGTTTGCATCGCTCGACCAAATCGAAATGCTTGTTGATGAATACAGTGTTTGTCAGAAAAGTATTGTGTTTTATGGTTTCAAACAAATGACGGAACAAAAAACAAAATGTTGCACGAAACATAAAACGATTTAAGAAATCGTTTGTAAATCGTTGATTATAAATACTTTACAAATCAAAAAAATACATAAACAGAAGACAAGCTCGAAATAACTCCCAATAAAAAACCCATTCCAACCTGTGAAGAAGTATGAGCGTTGAGTGCCAAACGAGCAGAAATAATAACACCAGCCAAAAGAATAAGGCAAAGAAGAGGAATAAAAAGAGCCGTTTCTCCAAATTGTATCATTATGCCTGCCAAAGCCCCAATCATACCACCAATACCTGCAGCGTGAGCCGATATTTGCCACCAAAGACTAATGATAGCTACGAAAAAAATAACTATTGAAATGCTCCAAAGGATATATGCACAAGGAAAAAGCACAGAATTTTTGGAAAGAATTATATAACCGACAATAGCATAAATAGCAGCTGTTAGAAAATACGGAATGCGTCTATCACTTAAGTTTTCCAATTTTATACTTCCGATAATGCCCCAGCGTTTCAATAAAAAAATAAAATAAGCAGGCAATGCAAAAGTATAAAAAAAGGTAAAGGCTATAAAACCGATTTTAAACAAAAAACCAAGCGATTCGGCTCCAATGACGGTCGGAGCAAGAGAAAACAATATCAAAAATAAAAATGTAGGCATCAATAAAGGATGCAAAACAACAGAAAGAAAATTGGCGAGTCGAGTATTCAAGGATTAAATCGTTTTTTTGTCAAAGTTATTAGAAAATTTTGAAAATTTGGAGCTATATGCTTTAAGCATTTTTTTTGAGCATATTGTCTAAAGATTAAGTCATAATTTTGAAAGTTTTCTTTCCAACGAACTAAAACCAAAAGTCGGTCGTTATTCTAATTCAAATAAAAATATTAGGTCTATGTATTGGATATTATTCCGAAACCTAACATCTTTGCATCCCAAATGAATATTCGTCTCCCCATAATGCCAGTTCGACGATTCCGATATATCAATATCAGACAGTAATCGTTTTGCCTTTATGGCAAAGCACCTCCCTATCAAAGTTTTCTTATTTTTTCAATTAAAACCATTTAGGATACAGCGTCTCCGTTTGAGGAAAGCCCAATAAATGACGATGAATAACACAGCACTCACATCCGAAGATTTATATATTGTGCAAGTAGCCAATGAAAGCCACTATAATTTGGCTGAAACTATTTGCGATGAAATGGCAGAAAGTGCCAAAGCAAGAGGCACAGGTATTGCGAAACGATCGCCCGATTATTTGAGAGAAAAAATGCGTGAAGGCAAAGCTATCATTGCACTCACCAAAAAGGGTGAATGGATGGGCTTTTGCTACATTGAAACATGGGAACATGGTAAATTTGTAGCCAATTCGGGTCTAATCGTTCATCCAGAATTCAGAAAAAGTGGTATTGCCACCCGCATCAAGCAAACAGCATTTGAACTTTCTCGAACAAAATATCCTGATGCCAAAATTATTGGTCTAACCACGAGTTTGGCAGTGATGAAAATCAACTCCGATTTGGGTTACGAACCAACAACATTTAGCGAACTACCAGCCGATGATGCCTTTTGGAAAGGCTGCTCAAGTTGTGTAAACTATGACGTGCTTACACGTACCAACCGCAAGCATTGTTTGTGTACAGGCATGCTTTTCGACCCCGTTGAAGCGAAAAAGAAAGAAGAAGCAGGAAAAAAAGACGAAAAATGGGATTTTCTAACCGAATCGCCTTTGTATGAACGTTGGATGAGATTTAAACAGCGAATCTTATTACGACGTGAGGAACGTCGAAAAAAAAAATTAGTAGAAGCGGAATTGATGGCATAATTGAAACCATTAAAGGTATAATTGATTAAAAATCAGTCGATATTCAATAGACTTCCTGCGAAAGTATTTTAAGTCGAAAAACACCATCTTTTCGGCTACAAATTGAGCAAATTTTTCAACCGTAGCGGTGCTATGCTTTCAAAA
>NZ_JAYWCU010000010.1:0-2508 GCF_043780375.1 Emticicia sp.
TCAATATTGGGGGTAAGAATCGCTTGTATCTAATTACTGCATAGCCAAAATTATATACTCGACCCGATGGGAAAATTGTACCTTTGAGTAATTGCCCCCTAACTTGTTGAATAATAAGGAGTTACGCTTCGATATGGAGAAATTGAAGACGTGGAAGTATCAAAATTCATTAGTGAACAAAATACTTTAAAGTATTGATAATAAACAGATTACAAGACTTAGTTTAGATTTGGCCCAAATGGTGAAGTCAGCCCTTGAATGATATTAAAGAAATTGCAAGTATTTATAAAATTAGGTGGAAAATAGAAACTTGTTTTAGACAATTAAAAACCAAAGGATTCAATTTGGAAGACCTTAATCGGGCGGCGAACCGCTTCAAAAATGACAACAAAATCATTTTGATGGTTGCCATTGTCGTTATGGCTTATGTTCTTAGCATTCATCAAGGCTTAGAAACTAAAAAACAGAAATTTAAGAAATATAGAAATGGACAAAAACTATTAGCCATATCTATTTTTAGACTTGGTTTATCCAAACTTAAAACCAAAGTTTGGACTTTTTACAGATTTATGAACCTTTTAGATGATATTTTTAATTCCAAGTGTCCACCAAACCCACTGCTTGTCCAGTAGTATGGAACATTTACCCGAAATGTGCAGCGAACCCCACTAATGGGTGGGACATAATCGAATCTTGTTTGTGTGGTCGCAACAAAATTACGATACCCACTCATTTTTCCCACTGCTTGTCCAGTAGTATGCTAAATTTCGACAATTTGTTTAACATCACCCTCTATTCTCGAATATGCCAAAGATTTTTTTCGATTAAAAAGTATTCACCTTCAACTCAACTGTATTAATTCCCGCCGATAATCGAATGGTTTTGAAAGCGGTATCTACTTTTTTTCCATTCAGTAAAATCACATCTTCGGGCGAAAAACTGAGTTCTAATTCTGCCGAAACATTAGCAGGTATTTCAATTTCATAAATTTGGTTGAGTTTGCTTTTTCGTTGATAAGTCGCTTTTATAATTCCTTTGAGCATCGGAACGCTTATTTCCGAACTTACCAAAGTTGATAATTGTGGCTTGATTGAAACGATTCCACCACCCGCTGTTTTTGGCTGGATTCCCCACATATTTCTCGCAACAATATTGGCAGGAGCAGTTCCCCAAGCGTGATTCCAGTCAAGATTTGGTTTGTACTTGATGTCCCACGCTTCCAGCGTCATAGTTGAGCCAATTTTTATCATATTCCACCAACTGCGGTCGTCGGTTGCGGTCATTAGTTTTAGGGCGTAATCGGCTTCATTTGCATTATAAAGTGCTTCCAAAAGATATTGTGAACCATAAACACTGCACGCCATACCACGAGATTTGACGAAACTTGCCACCGATTTTTTCTGGGTTTCGGGTGTAATATCAAAAGCCAAAGCCATCATATTGGCGTGGAGTGAACTATGATTTGTACCTTCTCCGTCAATGTATGCACCCGTTTTTTTATCAAATAATTTGTCGTTTATAGCGTTTTTTGCCTTCAAAGCCATCATTCTGAATTGGTTTTCTTCGTCGGTTTTATTTAAAATCTTGGCAAATTCTGCCATTATTCCCATGTTTTTGTAGAAAAAACAATTAACCATCGTATTTATTGGCGTAAAAACATAACCATCTCGTTCGCCTTCGGCGGTTGCTAATTTCCATCCTGTATCTTTTTGGGCTGGCGGCCAATCTACAATATCTTTCAAGGCAATTTTAGGGTCGGCGAAACCTAATTTACGCATAAATTCGGGGGTGTTTTTTGGTGATGATGAACTTATCAAACCATCTTCACGCACCAACTCCATGAGTGTTTTATATTTTAAAGCCTCATAATATTTGGCAATTAGTTCGGTATTGCCTGTGTACATATAATCTTGGTAAAACATCAAAGCCACATGCAATTGCCACTCAGTTGGCCAAGTAGGATGCTCCATAAAATACTCAATCGTTTTGCGGGCAATGCCATATTCTCGGTCGGTGGCATAATGGCTCAACTGATTGAGGTAAGCATCGGCTTCGTAGGGAATGCGTTCACGGTCGCCATCCAAATAAAACCCCGAAAAAGAACTGGCTTTTATGGTGTATTTGCACAATTCCCAAATCTGGTTAAGTGTGGTATCAGAGCTTTTAAAACTACTTTGATTTTCTTCAAAATAACTAAAATATGCTTTTTGAACAACATCATTTGCACTAATAGCTTCTTTTACATTTTCTAATTCACAATACCTAAACGGCAACAAAACAGGAAAGGAATCGGGCAAAATAACCGCCCCAGCCATAGATTTGGTGTTTCGTTCGTCAGGTCTGATTTTCAATGAATACGTTTTCTTGCCTGTTTGAACAGCCAACTTTACTTCTTGGTAGCGAATATGCCCTTGTGGTTTTCTGTTGATAGCGTTATTTTCGAGTTGCTCACCTATTCTTACAATAATAGTATCGTGCTTTTTAGCGGTGTATGCCAGTTCTAAATTG
>NZ_JAYWCU010000011.1:0-22160 GCF_043780375.1 Emticicia sp.
ACTCGACAACATTGACAAAATGATTGCCGAAAGAGGTTTCAAAAAACTATTTTTTTACCATAAAGTAGGTTTGAGCAATATGCAAATCTATATCCGAAACACCAATAAAAACAAAGATTACTTCACTTGGCAAATTGATGAAATCAAGAAATTGGTGGAAGCGTTGTAGCATTTATCTTTACTTAATTGTTCAAATATCTGTATTAATCTTTTTAATTGAGATTTTTACAGTTTTTTTTTATACTTCTACATAAATTTAAAAATTTGCCATAATATCTTTGTTCTCTTTTATCTGCACTACTAGTAAGTAAAATTCATTGTTTGTAAAAATAAATAATTTTGAAATTTTCTAAGAAATGTTTGCAAATTGTTTGCAAATGAAATTTTAAGGCAACAAAAAAGGACTTATGAATTTTCATAAGTCCTTGATAATCAATTAGTTGCTTTGTGGGCCCACTTGGAATCGAACCAAGCACCTACTGATTATGAGTCAGTTGCTCTAACCGAATGAGCTATAGGCCCTAAAAACCAAAACTTGGCTTTGTGGTGCAAAAGTAGCTATTTCTTCTCTTTCTTCAAAATTTTATCCTCATTTTTCTCTTCTTCACAACTAAAGTTTTCTTCTTTGCGTTGTTGTTAAGATAAGTATAAAAAATAAAAGGGTAATTTTGCATACTCACTCAAAGCCATTATTATAATGACCAATAAACGCAAGATATTCAACGATCCTGTTTATGGATTTGTAAGTGTTCCATCAGATTTGATTTATGATTTGATTGAGCATCCTTTTTTCCAGCGTTTACGTCGAATTAAGCAATTGGGAATGGCAGAATATGTTTACCCAGGTGCTTTACATACTCGTTTTCATCATGCACTTGGAGCAATGCACCTCATGGGTCAGGCTTTGCAAGTATTGCAAACGAAGGGTCATACAATATCAGATATTGAGTGTGAATCTGCCCAAATTGCGATTTTATTGCATGACATTGGGCATGGCCCATTTTCGCACGTACTCGAATACACCATCTTGAATGAGGTAAATCACGAACATATTTCAGCTTTATTGATGGAAAAACTCAATCAAGAATTGGGTGGATTATTAGATTTAGCAATCGAAATGTTTAACGGTACTTATCATCGAGCATTTTTCCACCAACTGATTTCGAGCCAGTTGGACATGGATAGAATGGATTACCTCAACCGTGATTGCTTTTTTACGGGCGTTGCCGAAGGTACAATTGGTGTTGACCGAATCATAAAAATGCTCAACGTTGTTGATAATCAATTAGTTGTAGAAGAAAAAGGCTTACTGAGTGTCGAAAACTTTTTGAACGCTCGACGGTTAATGTATTGGCAGGTTTATCTGCACAAAACTTCAATTTGTACCGAAGCGATGCTCATTCAGATTATTAGTCGAGCAAGAAAATTGATTAAAAACGGAGAAGATATATTTGTAACACGTCCTTTTTCAATTTTTTTGAAAGAAAATATTACTTTAACAGCCTTTCAAACTGATGATAAATATTTAGAAGCATTCACCAAATTAGACGATTATGACATTTGGGCTTGTATAAAAATATGGCAATTTCATTCTGATAAAATTCTTTCAACTATTTGTACAGATTTATTGAATCGGAATTTATACAAAATCAGAATTTCAAATTTTCCCATCGAAGATTCATTCATTCAGTCAATTACCCAATCTCTTACTGAAAAGGGCATCAAAGAAAAAGATTTAGAATATTTTCTAATCGAAGGTGATGTAAGTAATAAAGGGTATGTTGCGGGCGATGAAACAATCAATATTTTGACCAAAAACAAGAATGTAGTTGATATTGCCGATGCTTCCGATTTGCCAACCATCAAAGCATTGAGTAACATCGTGAAAAAATACTATGTATGTTGGGGCAAAAACGTATCTTTGCAATGATTTTGCGAAAAAGAAGTGTGTTTTTGTATTATTTCAATAATATTTTATATAAAGCATTCGCTCTATACTTACCAAAATAAAGTATTAGAGCGAATAGATAAAAACTAACGCAAAAAACCTAAGCAATCGTTAGCAATGCAAGGGTACTATAATTTATGAAATTCACGGTTAAGCAAATAGCACACCTACTCAATGGCGAGGTTCGAGGAGATGATTCCTTGATAATCAGTCAGTTATCAAAAATTGAAGAAGGTTCGCAAGGCGACATCTCTTTTCTCGCCAATGCTAAATATGAGTCTTTTCTCTACACAACCAATGCGACTGCAGTAATCGTCAGTCAAGGTTTTGAACCAAAGAAAAAGCTTTCTACCACCTTAATTATCGTTAAAAATGCCTATATTGCTTTTACTCAACTACTTGAAGAATATCAAAAAATATTGAATTTTTCTAAGAAAGGTATTGAACAACCAGTTTTTGTAGGAGAAAATACAACTATTGGAGAAGAAATTTATCAAGGGGCGTTTTCTTATATTGGGAAAAATTGTAAAATTGGCACAAACGTAAAGATTTACCCTCAAGTTTATATCAGTGATAATGTAAGCATTGGCGATAATACGATTTTATACGCTGGCGTAAAAGTTTACGAAAATTGTATCATTGGTAATTATTGCGTCATTCATTCGGGAGCAGTAATTGGAAGCGATGGATTTGGATTCGCTCCACAAGCCGATGGCACTTACAAGACGATTCCACAATTAGGAAATGTCATTCTGGAAAATAATGTAAGTATCGGCTCAAATTCGACAATTGATTGTGCCACAATGGGATCAACGATTATTCGTGAAGGAGCAAAAATTGATAATTTAGTTCAGATTGCACATAATGTTGAGATTGGTCAAAACACCGTTATTGCCGCTCAAACTGGCGTGGCTGGTTCGACAAAAATTGGCAAAAACTGCGTCATTGCAGGGCAAGTTGGCGTAAACGGGCACATTGCTATTGCCGATGGAACAAAGGTTGGAGGGCAAGCTGGTGTTACAAAAAGTGTCAGAAAAGAAGGCATTTCTATCAATGGAACGCCTGCTTTCGACTTAAACGATTATCTTCGTTCAATGTCGATTTTGCGTAAACTTCCTGCCCTAGAAAAACAAGTGCGAGCATTAGAAACACAAGTTGAAGAGCTTATCAATCAAGGGGTTTTGGCGTAAAATGATGGAAATATTTTCAAGTATTCTTAGCTAAATATAATCTCCGATTCAATTATATATTACACTTATCCAAGAACAAGTAAAATTATTACAATGAACGTTAAACAACATACCATTCAAAAAACAGTTTCAATTACCGGTGTAGGTTTACACACTGGCGAAAAAGTGACGATGTTGCTACAACCCGCACCTATAAATCACGGTTATAAATTCCAAAGAATTGACTTGCCAGGAAAGCCTGTTGTAGAGGCCGATGTAGATTATGTGGTTGATACTTCAAGAGGAACTGTTTTAGAAAAAAATGACGTTAGAATTCATACTACTGAACATATTTTGGCAGCTTTAGTAGGCTTGCAAGTTGATAACGTAATGATTCAGTTGGATGGTTTAGAAGTACCCATTTTGGACGGAAGTGCTATCAAATTTGTTGAAATAATTGAAGAAGCAGGTTTGGAAGAACAACATTCTTTGCGAAATTATTATGAAATAACCGAAGCCATTCATTTTCGCAACGACGACCAAAGTATCGAATTAGCTGCGTTGCCTTTAAATGATTACCGACTAACGGTAATGGTTGACTATAATTCGACGATTTTGAATAGCCAACACGCTCAATTGCACGAAATCAGTTTGTTCAAAAAAGAAATTGCATCTTGCCGTACTTTTGTGTTTCTACACGAATTAGAAGCCCTTTATAAAGCCGGACTAATTAAAGGCGGTAATATTGATAATGCCGTAGTGATTGTTGATAGAGAAGTTTCGGAAGAAGAAATTGATGATTTGTCGAAATTACTCAATAAAGAAAAAATAGAAATTGGCAAAACAGGTATCTTGAACGATATGCCTTTACGCTTTGCTAATGAGCCTGCTCGACATAAGTTATTAGATGTTATGGGCGACTTGGCACTGATTGGTCGCCCGCTAAAGGCACATATTTTGGCAGCACGTCCTGGGCATACACCTAACGTTGCTTTAGCAAAAAAAATTAAAAAACAAATGACCGATGCGGCAAAAGGGGCTCCACAATATGACCCAAATGTACCGCCAGTATATAATGTTAGTGAAATTGCAAAGCTTCTACCCCACCGTTATCCATTTGCTCTCGTAGATAAGATTGTCTATCTTGATGGACAGGCAGTAGTTGGTGTTAAAAATATCACAATGAATGAACCTCAATTTACAGGACATTTTCCAGAAAATCCTGTAATGCCGGGTGTACTTCAAATCGAAGCGATTGCTCAAACAGGTGGCGTTTTGGTATTGACTTCAACAGGAGACCCTGAGGCATTTTGGCCTTATTTGGTGGGTATTGATAATTGTCGTTTCTACCGCAATGTTTTGCCAGGCGATACTTTGATTATTAGATGTCATCTTCTTGCGGCAATCAGACTTGGCGTGGCAAAAATGCACGGCGAAGCATGGGTTGGTAAAAACCTCGTTTGTGACGTGGACATGACCGCCCGATTAGTTAGAAAAGCAAAATAATACATAAAGAGTATGAATTATGAAATATGCCTTTTAGTATTCATTCTTACGTATGAAAGCTAAAACCGCATCGACGAATCATTCATAATTCATCATTCATAATTTAATTCTTACGAATGAATCAACCGTTAGCATACATACACCCCGACGCAAAAGTTGCACAAAATGTAGTAATTGAACCATTTGCTGTTATCAACAAAGATGTTGAAATAGGAGAAGGAACATGGATAGGTTCGCACGCAATCATCATGGAAGGTGCACGAATTGGTAAAAATTGCAAAATTTTCCCAGGAGCGGTCATTTCAGCGGTTCCGCAAGACCTGAAATTTAAGGGGGAAGATACTAAAACCATTATCGGTGATAACACAACCATCAGAGAATGTGTAACCGTTAATAGAGGTACAACAGACAAATATCGCACCGAAATAGGTTCAAATTGCCTTATCATGGCATACACTCATATTGCTCATGATTGCATCATTGGCAATCATGTCATATTGGCAAACTGTGTTCAGTTAGCTGGACATATCACCATTGGCGATTTTGCGAATATTGGCGGAATGTCGGCAGTTCAACAATTTGTAAAAATTGGCAAACATACTTATATCGGTGGCTGTTCACAAATCAGAAAAGATGTACCTCCTTACATAAAAGCTGCTCGTGAGCCACTTTCTTATGCAGGAATCAACTCGGTTGGTTTGCGTAGAAGAGGAAATTCTGACGAAAAAATCAAGGAAATTCAAGATATTTATCGGTACATTTATTTAAGAGGCCTAAACAATACTGATGCTATCACTCAGGTAGAATTAGAATTTCCTGCTACACCAGAAAGAGACGAAATTTTAAATTTTATTTCAAATTCGGAACGAGGAATCATTAAAAGTCCCGTAAAAAAAGTAATTGAAGAATAAACCCCTAATCCCTGAAGGGGGACTATTTTTTGATGACAATTCAATTAGAAAATTTAGGTAAAAAGTTTCGCAAAGAATGGATTTTCAAAAATGTAAATCTGTCTTTTGAGCTAGGAAATAGCTATACTTTTGTTGGGCCAAATGGTAGCGGAAAATCTACTCTTCTGCAAGTGCTTGCTGGCGTAATGCCTTACACTGAAGGAAATATCAATTATTTGTTTGATAAGCAAGCAATTAGTATTGATGACGTTTTCAAGAAAATTGTTATTGCAGCTCCTTATCTCGAATTAGTAGAAGAATTTACGCTACAAGAGTCGGTAGAATTTCATCAAAAATTCAAACCTTTTAAAGACGGTATCTCTCCTACTCAACTTGTTGATTTATTACAACTTTCGCCGCATAAAGATAAAACTGTCAAAAACTTTTCGTCAGGAATGAAGCAACGTCTCAAATTAGGTTTAGCTTTTTATTCTGAATCTCCCATCATTTTGCTTGACGAACCCACTTCAAATCTTGATGCTGAAGGAATAACTTGGTATTTGGGGCAAATAGAGAAACATACTGCTAATCGCTTACTAATTATTTGCTCAAATCAACCAAACGAATATGCTTTTTGTAGAAATATTATTGATGTGAGAGATTTTAAGTAACTTTTTTACTCAATTGATTATTAATATTCGACATTTATATTCGATAATAGACTTGTTGCGATGGGCGTTTCGATTTAGAAAACCAAGTCATTTTTTGCTTGATTGAGGCTTAAATTTGAGTTCGTAGTGAAGCTACCGACGAAAATTTAATCGAAGAGCAATCGGACAGCCGATGCTGTAAAAAAAGGCTGTTTTTAAACGAATAATCTTCCATTGCAATAAGTCTAATAAATAACCCCGAAAACTAAACTCAGATTTCGGGGTTATTCTAATATTTAAGCTACTATTTTCAACTGATAAAATGCCGAACGTTCAAACATGTTTTGTGCATATTCGAGCGTAATAGTAAAATTCTTAATAGATTTATTTGATGGAATTTCGTACATAATGTCTGTCATGATTGCTTCACAAACCGAGCGTAAACCTCTCGCTCCGAGCTTATATTCCATTGCTTGATCAACGATAAACTCAAGCACTTCTTCCGAAAACTCAAGCACTACGTCTTCCATTGCAAAAAGCTTTTTGTATTGCTTCACCAAAGCATTTTTGGGTTCAGTCAAAATACGACGAAGTGCATCACGGTCAAGCGGATTCAGGTAAGTAAGCAATGGTAAACGCCCAATTAACTCAGGAATCAGCCCAAAAGATTTTAAATCTTGTTGAGTTACAAAACGTAACAGACTTATATCGCTCGAAAGTTCTATATTTTTCCCACCTTTTGAGAAACCAATCGGACGAGTATTCATACGTTTTCCAATGTGACGGTCGATGCCATCAAACGCTCCTCCACAGATAAAAAGAATATTTTCGGTATTGATTTGAATCAGTTTTTGCTCGGGATGCTTGCGTCCACCTTGTGGTGGTACACTCACGATTGAGCCTTCCAATAATTTCAAAAGTCCTTGTTGCACACCTTCACCACTCACATCACGGGTAATAGATGGATTATCGCCTTTACGAGCAATTTTATCAATTTCATCAATATAAACGATACCTCTCTCTGCTAATTCAACATTAAAATCGGCAGCTTGAAGCAAACGGCTCAAAATACTTTCTACATCTTCACCCACATAACCTGCTTCTGTCAATACTGTCGCATCGGCAATGGCAAATGGCACTTGCAAAACCTTAGCAATTGTGCGAGCCAAGTAAGTTTTTCCCGTTCCTGTTTCGCCAACCATGATAATATTCGATTTTTCAATCGTAACCTCATCTTCTCTTTTGGGTTGAGTTAATCGCTTATAGTGATTATAAACGGCAACACTCAACACTTTCTTTGCTTCATCTTGTCCAATAATATATTGGTCTAAATGTCCTTTAAGTTGAGCTGGAGGTCTTAAATCAAATTTAGGTAATTCTATTTTCTTCTTTTTTTCTTTTTTCTGAGGTGCTGCTCCAGCGTGAAGTTCTTGCTGCACCAATTGGAAACCTTGCTCAACACAAAAATTACATATATTTGCCTCCGTTCCTGATATTAAAAGTTCAACTTCATTTTTACGTCTGCCACAAAAAGAGCAATATGCTTGTCCAACATCCATTCGAGCCTATTATTTTGATTATTCTACAAAATTACAAAAAATGTTTGGGTTTGGAATAAAAAACTTATTGCAAACATAACAACAGAAAAACCATCTGAAATTCAAATGGCTTTTGCTACTAAACCCTAACAGAATCTGTACTTAGTTTACATATTTAAAGCAAAAATTTGTTTTTTATAATTAGATGGCAACAAAGTGGACTTCAATAATTTATCGAAACTCAATTTTCGAGCAATTTTATAAAGCCATAAAAAAGGTTTTAATAGAGAAAAGCCATTAAAATCTAATAATACTTTTACGTGTTTAGGCACGACCAATTTTTGAGCTTCGAGCAAAATAATATATCTCATCAAGCCTAAATGTTTTCTGTATTGCTTGTACAAATCAAACGTAAAAGTGCTTCTGACAAGGTTTTCTTGTAAATGTTGCTCACGAACCACCAACCAATCTTGATAGTTATTAGGCAAATCTTTTAAGTTCATTTGCATACCAACACGGTAAAATACCTCAAAAATTTCTTCTTTTTCGGCAATAGTTAACTTTCTTTCGAGCAATTCAAAGGCAGTAATAGAATAATGGATGAGCATAAAAAGCACATCACGGTACGCCCAATCTGGAATTTTCATGCCTCTATTCGCTTCTACTGCTTGATGAATAGTATTGATTTTATCAATCGCTTTTCGGGCTGATTCTTCATCTGAAAAGATAATTTGTTGGGCATAAACAACCGTAGAAAATAACCTTTCCAGAGGGTCGGCTGGCAATTTTCCTGTAAAATATAGCCAATCAACAGCTTTGTTGAGCGAAAATTCGGCAGCAGCTCCACCAAAAATAAACAAAATGGTATCGGCATTTCCCCAAATTTGACGAACTATTGAGTTCTTGATCATGATTAAAGGATTTTCTGGATTACTTGATTTTTCAATTGTTTTTCTGAAAGCATAACAAATAAAGCCCCCAAAGTGTAAGAAACTATATCTCCCCAAGCAAATGAAGTTCCCAACACAATTGCTATGATTTTGTACTGTTTCAGACCTGAATAATTCAAAAAGTCGAAAAATTGCAAGATTTCAAGGAAATAAGCAAACAAAAGACTACTCAAAACGAGTGTTAGATTACTGAATTTCAGCAGTGATTTCAACAAATAATACAAAGCAATCACCGCCAAAAAATCTCCAAAAAATGGACAAATAATGGCATCGTGAACATACATCGCAATTATTACTTCTGTTAGAAATAACAATACGAAAATGATGAAAGGTTTTTGGTTGAAGGTGATCATGTTAATATTATTCTTCTGAATTTGGTTTTTAAATCGAATACATAAATTATTTAATTTGCTTTTGGTGTAATAACTGGTACAATTGGGTTAGCTGCAATCTGAGCTTTAAGCTCTTTAATTGCAGTATCATCGGCCAAATTCCACGAACACCATGTACGGTCATTCTGATACTTAAAATATTCTTCTATTCTAACTTTTAACCTATTTTGATTGGCTTCATTGGGTAGTTTAGAACGATTTTCGTAGATAATCGGCAAAGTTTTGTCGGAAAGTGTGAGTAAATATTCATAATCCACTCCATTTCTAAAAGTATTAGCGAGGTTATAGCGGGCAATCAGCACATCCCAATTAACCAATGTCAAGCCAAGCCAAACTATAAATAAAGCCCAAGTATTTACTCGAAATATATAGAAAAACGACCTTAAATCTCTTATTTTTATCCACAAAGTGACCAAACCTATGATTGTAATTAGTAAGAAAACACCTACACCAATGCGTAAATGGGTAAGTCCGTAGAAATCAATATAATAATAGTTTCGTAGGCAAACCGATATAATTAAGACAACATTTTGCACAATCCAAGCGTAAGCTGCATATTTAAGTAATTTATTGTTTTGATAAAAGTTGAGGTCTTTGCGGAAATAATAAAGCAATATGGCAATCGACAGGAAAATACTGAAAATGAGCGTTCCAGTGCCTTCGTGTACCAATTTAGAAAGATTCCCCGCCTGCGAATAATCGAAACTAAACCAAAGAAAATTAATGTCAATGATGTTGATAATCAATAACAGGATATTCACCGAGCCAATTAGCATCAAAGCAATTTTATATTCATTGCGTTGGTAGTTTGATTCGTGCTCTGAAGCAAGTTCAGTTGGTGTGATATGTTCGTTTCTTGCAAAAAACTTTGAAAGGTTTTTCGAGATTCCCCAATCGAATACAATGCTGAACACCAGATAAGTACCAAAAAGAAAAAAGATAATTCTGCCCAAAGTTTCTTCATCGAAAGATAGACTAAATAAATCGGAGAAATATTGCCATGAATTACTAACTAATTCATTAAAAACTGGGTTTGCATTAAAGAAAATCAAGAAAAATACCCCAAAAACCAACATCGGGACAATAGCCAAAAATAAGTTTTTGGCTATGAATTTTGCAAATTTATTCTCTCCAAACACCGACTCCGAAGAACGTTGTAGATGCTTAGGGGCTTCAATGATTGTACCAAAAAAATTGATGAAATATTGCAGTGCAGCCTCTAAAAGTGTTTTCGAGCGATTCTCTTGCATAAAACCAATCATCAGGAAAAACGAAGCTAAATGCCCCAACTGACTCACGACCGAATTATGCACAACCACCATCACTCCCGACACTAAAGTAAGTACGAACGATACTTGCACATTACGTTTACGTATGCTCTCTGGAAACAAAAAGAAAGCTAAGATAAACATAACTAAGCTACTAAATATCAGTAGATTAACTCCAAAGTTTTCTTTCCAAAAGATAGCATTGAAAAGTAATGGCAGCACAATGAGGATTGCGAGTTGAATTGTTCGTTTTTTCATGTTGGTTATTATTTTAATTTATTAAAAAGAACTTTGTAATACAAAGTAAAAATGCAAAAAAATATAATTATCCTCCTTTTATAAACTTTTCAAGCTCATTGAGATGCTGTTCAAATGCTTTCTTCCCTTCATCAGTTACACTATAAACTGTACTTGGTTTTCGACCAATAAATTCTTTCTTGAAATCAATATAATTTGCCTCCTCCAAAGCTCGCAAATGCGTAGCTAAGTTGCCATCAGTCATTGACAAAAGGTCTTTCAAAACAATGAAACTTACCTCGTCATTGACCATCAGCACCGACATAATACCAAGTCGAGCTTTGCTTTCAAACGCTTTATTGAAGTTTTGTAATATTTGCATAATTGGCTACGGGCGGCGTTCCGCTTGGCTTTTTGCAGTTAGCTATTAGCTTTTTAAAGTATTGATAATCAATTATTTATGCACATTTTAACTTTCATTTGGATTTGTTTGACGGTCATATTTATAGTACATCACAGTACCGTAAACAATATGTAAAACTCCAAAACCAATTGCCCAAAAAATGAGGTTATATTTTGCTAAAAACAAAGAGATTATTCCCAAAAGTATTTCCACAATTCCTAAATAGAAAATATCGTGCATGGTATATTTACTTGCACTGACCAATGCCACGCCATAAAAAACAAGTGTGGCTGGAAAACACAACCAAAAAAAGCCATGATAGAGCATTCCCAAACAAAAGCCCCCTCCTGCTCCTAATGGAATCATGAGGTTGAGTAATAATAATTTGGAGGTTTTATTCCAAACATTTAATCCTTGTTTTCGAGCTTTTCTGACAGTAAATAATATGCCAAACAAAAAAGCAAATGCCAAGACAATTAAGGCTCCAATGACTAATTGAGGCACCATTTCATGCCTGATTTCTGGATTATTTAATACACTTGAGCCATCGACATGAAGTTTGGCATAAGCATACCAAGCCCCCAGCAAAGCACATACTCCAGCCGAAATACCCGAAAGTCCACTCAAGGAAAGGAATTTCGAGGAGCGTTCCATCAAGGAGCGAATTTCTTTGAGATGTTCGAGATGTTCGTTCATTTTGTAAATTATAGGTTTTCGTTGGACATCCAAACAACTTTTTGTTCAGAAATATTATCCTTTACTAAAATATCTTTGTATAGCTCTGTTCGACGTGCTTTTTTGTAGCGATACCCACCCGCTTGCTGAAGTTTATCCGCCGTACAAACGGCTATGGCAATGTCATTTCCAAGATTTCGACATTCGGCAATTATATCACCAAAAGGATCAATTATCATCGAACAACCATTTTTAAGTTGGTCATCATCCATGCCAATTGGATTAGAAAAAATCGCATAAATAGCATTGTCGTAAGCTCTGGCTGGTAGCCATTTCATCAGCCAAGCACGTCCTTTTAAGCCATCAAATTCTATTCTCAAAGATGTTGGGTCTTGCTCCCGATTTTCCCATAATTTTGGGTCAACAAAACCTGCTCCTGGTCGCGTTGAAGGCGTACACATGGTTACGTGGGGCATAAAAATGATGTCTGCTCCCAACAAATTGGTTGCTCTTACATTCTCAATAATATTATTATCATAGCAAATCAAAATGCCACATTTCCAACCGAGTAAGTCAAAAATCACATATTCATTGCCCGGTGTAAGGTGTGGATTGATGAAAGGATGTAGTTTTCGGTATTTTGCTACTAAGCCATTTTTATCAACACATACATAGGCCTTATATAATTTTTCATCAATGTCCTTTTCAAATAAACCTGCCAAAACAACAATATTGTTGGCTCGTGCAATGTCAGTTAAATGCTGAATACTTGGCCCTTCGGGAATATATTCGGCAACTTCTAACATCTGTTCTTTAGACAAATGACGAGCAAATGTATAACCCGTAATTGAGCATTCATGAAACGCAATGACATCTGCTCCTTGTTGGGCCGCCTTGGAAGATAATTGGCTAATCATTTCAAGATTATAGCTTTTATCACCACTTTTATTTTCGAATTGTGCCGTAGCAATCTTCAAATCTTTCATTTCTTAAATGCTTAAAATTTTTGGCAAAATTATAATAATTCCAACAATTACCGCAACCACCGAAACAATCAAAACTGCTGCTGCAGCCAAATCTTTTACTTTCCCGATGAGTGTTTGATGCTCAGGCGAAACAAAATCACAGAGTTTTTCGATGGCTGTATTAAATGCTTCGGCGGTAAAAACTAAACCGATTTGTATGATAACAATTGTCCATTCATTGCCTGACAGTTTTACGTAAAATCCTATTAATAAGACAATTAAGGTTGCTAATAAATGAAATTTGGAATTATTTTCTTCCATCAAAAAACCTAATCCTCGGATGGCATGCTGAAAGCTACGCAACATTTTTAACACTTGCATGACGATTTGGAATTAAGATAATCATCGATATATATAGCACCATTACGACCAGCGTAAAAACCATTGTTGTTTGCATCGCCAAAGGATTTTGTAGTTCTTGCAACGATTTACGTAATAAATAGAAAGGATTAGTAAATAAATCCCAACTATTGAAGCGTACAAACCGCCCTAAGTATAATCCAAAGCCCGAAAGAATAATACTTATTGAAACTATTACCCATGCTATTATACTGGTAGTCAAGCAGTTAAGCACCTGATGAGCTATATAAAGTGAATAAAGTCCGGTTGCCATTCCTGCCAAAGCAGCAATAAAAAAACCAACAGTATCGAACCACAAGATTTGACTATTGTATTCTCCTAAGTGAATCAAATCAGTAATAATATAGGGTGAATTTGGAAAAAATAAAAGCCAGAATGCTAAAGTTGAGTAGATGAGTATTTCTTTAAATTTAGTAATTTCTGAGGTTGATGAAGTTAATCTTCTCGCTACAAGTGCAAAAAATAAAGGCATCCACGCCAAAAAAAGATTCCAAAGTAAAAATAATCCTTGTACTTGTTGAGTTTCTACTGCCCTGATAATTAGTAAGATGCAGCAAAGAAGCGTTAGTAAAACTAAACTTAATGTTGCTCGACTGATTGTGAAACTTATACTGATTTTATTAGATGTCATTATATTCAAAAAGAACTTTGTAACACAAAGTTACTTTATATAAAAAATATTCCCAAGTGTTTTTGGAAATATTTTTTTATGTTCTAAAATGGCGAATATTATACGCCTCTACAATTTATTTCATATATCTAAAATCTTGCCCAGCTTCTAACTTCAGCAAAACCTCATAATACATATCAATACAGGCATTAATATCGTCTTTATGACACATTTCTACTGTAGTGTGCATATATTTTTGTGGCAACGAAATCAATGCTGACGCAACACCTTCGGCCGAGTAGGCAAACGAATCGGTGTCTGTTCCAGTCGAACGACTTGCCGCTGCCCTTTGGAATGGGATACTTTTTTCGTTGGCTACATCAATAATAAAATTTAATAAATTATTATGAACCGCCGGGCCGTAAGTTAAAACTGGGCCTTTGCCACAAGACAAATCTCCGTCAGTTTTTTTGTTATACATCGGCGATTGTGTATCATGAATAACATCACAACAAATGGCAACATCAGGTTTTAATCTACGAGAAATCATTTCCGAACCACGCAAGCCAATTTCTTCCTGCACCGCATTGACCACATAAAGTGTAAATGGTAAAGTGACATTGTTTTCTTTCAGTCTGCGGGCAACTTCTGCCACAATATAACCTCCCATGCGATTGTCTAAGGCACGTCCAACATAGAATTTGCTGTTCAATTCCATCAAAGTATCTTCAAAAGTAATGACACAACCAACATGAATGCCCATTTCTTCTACTTCGGTTTTTTTGGCAGCACCTACGTCAATAAAGATATTTTTTAGGGTTGGTTTTTCTTCGGTAGCGGCTTCACGAACGTGAATAGCAGGCCAACCAAAAATACCTTTCACAATGCCTTTACGGGTATGAATATTTACTCTTTTTGATGGAGCAATTTGATGGTCAGAACCACCATTACGGCGTACATAAATATACCCATCTTCGGTAATATAGTTAACAAACCAAGAAATTTCGTCCGAATGAGCTTCAATAACTACTTTATATGGCTGTCCTGGATTTATCACCCCAACAGCTGTGCCATAGACATCAATTATTTGTTCGTCGATATAAGGTTTAATATAGTCTAACCAAATTTGTTGCCCAGGTGCCTCAAAGCCAGTTGGAGAGGCATTATTTAAGTATTTGTACAGGAATTCGATATTTTTGTCTGCCATTTTCTTCTATATTGAATATTTTTTTTCTTTTTCTTGATTTTTCTTCAAAAGTAATCTTATCGCATGAAAAAACCTTAGAGTTTTTATAAAACTATGAGGTTTGTCAAACAAAAAAGCATCGCTCAATGTGGCGATGCTTTTCTTGAATAATAAACCCTAACCCTAAACTATGAAAAAAAACTAATCTTTATCTGTTTAAAATAGTACCGACTACTACTTGTTCAAAGTCACAGCCGATATTGCTAAAATCTTAAACTCAGTACGGCGATTGGCTTGATGTTGTAATTCTGTACAGGCAGTGCTATCATCACAATTATTCAACAATTCGCTTTCTCCATAACCTTTTGCTTCAATTCTTGTTAATCCTACACCTCGAGCTATCAAATAATCTACTACGGCTCTTGCTCTATTTTCTGATAATTTAGCATTAAACATATCATTTGAGCGACTATCTGTATGTGAGCGAACTTCGATTCGCATATCAGGATATTTTTTTAATAAAGGCACTAACTTGGTTTCTAATTCTTTAGCGGCATCGGGTCTAATAAAAAATTGACCGTAATCGTAATAAATATTGTCTAAGCGAAAAATATCACCTTGACCCACCAAACCCAGGTTCTGTTCAACGGTTTTCGGTCCTTTTCTGGTTTGTTTTACTTTTCCCAAATTTTCAGTATTCACTGCATATCGGTCTTTGCTTGCCGATACCGAATATTCACCTTCTTTTTTAGTTTGAAATTCATACTTTCCGTCAGCTCCAGTAACAACCTGTTGTGTTGAACCATCTTTTCCATTTTGAAGCGTTACGGTTGCTCCATTAATTGGTTGTTGATTTACTTCCGAAACAATCATACCTTTTACAAGTGGTGCTTTTGATTTTTGCAAATACATCGTAATCGAGGTCTTGTTTTTCAACGAAGTAGCAAAAGTTCCATAACCAATGCTATTTGCTTCGTAGCCTTCTTTCAATGTTTTGAACTCAAAATCTGTTCCAGTTTCTAAGCAAACTGTAACTTTTCCGTCCGAGGCTGTTACAAATAACTCTTTATTAACCTCATTTTTCAGTAATCGTACATCGACATTTTCCAAGGGTTGCTTTGTTTCTGCATCATAAACCAATACGTTCAACTGACGGCAACCATGACGAAAAGAATAAATATTGTCATCACCAAAACCACGTTTACGATTTGAACTAAAAAAACCACTCGAACGACGACTATCAGTTATGAAGCCAAAATCATCTTTTTCTGAGTTAATAGGTGCTCCTAAGTTCTGAATATCGCTCAACGGAATACCCTCTCTCATTTCTACATAAAAAACATCCAATCCGCCTAACCCTTCATGTCCGTCGGAAGAAAAATACATATTCCCATTTTCATCCATAAAAGGAAACATTTCGTTTCCTTCGGTGTTTATTTCTCTGCCTAAATTGACAGGCGAACTCCATTCACCATCACGGTATTCTACTACATAAATATCAGTTCCACCGAAACCACCGGGCATATCCGACACAAAATAAAGTTTTGTATCATCAGGCGAAAGAGCAGGGTGTCCACACGAATAATCATCATTATTGAAAGGCAATTCTTTAATATTTCCCCAACTTTTACCATTTTCAAATGCCATATAGAGTTTCAATTTATTCACTCCATCAGAGCCAGTTCTACTTTTACCTTTATTGTGATTGTTTCTGGTAAAAACCAATTTTTTGTAGTCCTTAAAAAACGTTACAGGGCCTTCGTGGTATTTGGTATTAAGGGTTTTGCTAAACTGCTCAATTTTAGATAAAGGTATATCTTCAGTTGCTATGGCTTCTATTTTTTCGGAACTATTGAAAGTGTTATTACCGCCGCCTACACCTCCTGTTAGTTTCATAGCAATAATATTATCTTTTCTTAGTTCTGAGGTATCAGGAAACATAAATAAATCAAGAAACGGTGTTTGGTTTTGCATGAATACTCGCTTTATTGCCCCTCCTTCTTCTCTCGATGAAACAAACACTAAACCATTTTTATAATACATCGGACTAAAATCTGACTGCCGAGAGTTCAGAGCATACAAATAATCGACTTTGTAGGTAGATGAATCTTGGTAAAAACGTCCATTATCCATATAAGCAACCGTAAATTTTCTGCCTCTCATATCGGTCGTTTGCTCTTGACCATAGCGACTATACATCTTCTGTGACTCTTTATATTTTCCATTATTAGCTAAGGCTTGGGCGTAATATAAATAGATTTCGCTTTCAGCTTCTTTGCTAAAAAGTTCGATTATTTCGGCATAGATTCTCTCAGCATTTCGAGAATCTTGTACTTTTCGATAACTGTAACCCACCTTAATTAAAGCCTCTTTCATTTCGGAAGTTCCTGTCTTGGCGGTACGCAAATAATCTTCATAATTACGAATTGCTTCGATATAACTCATATTATCGAAATTGCGATTGGCAACCATTAATCTACCACTTTGAGCGAATATTAATTGGGTTATCAGGATAAATAATGCCAATAATCCAAAACTGTATTTTTTCATGGATAAAGCATTTTAAATGTTAAAGATAAATGGGTATAATTCACTGCACGATTCGGATATCTACTATAAATATCAATAACCGTACCAAAGAAGTTTTTTGGACAAAAAAAAATGATTAGAAGTGGGTGTTTTAGATTAAAAAAGAATATTTAATGTGAAATTACAGATAATTTTCAAGAAATAATTTCAACTTTAAATACTCGCTTAGTCACCTCAGTAATTTTAAATCTATCATCAGCTCGATGACCAACTACCCACAAAACATTATCCATTGAAGTAAGTAAAAATATGACTTTTTTAAGATTTATAGAAATCTTTTTATCAATCAAAAAGTCTGAAATCTTCTTTCGTCCTTTCATTCCAAGGGGAATAAACCAATCGCCTTCATGCCAAGTACGGAGTATCAAAGGAAAGGTAATTTTATCATAATCTACGAAAAGAGTTGTGCTGTTTTGGGTAAAATTTGCTTCAAAATCTGCAATTTCAACTACAGAAAATCTTAGATTTTTTCCTTCAAAAATCACCTCATGCAAGCCCTCCCAACTCTCTCCAACAGGATGGCATATTTCCTTTTGCTCTCGTTCTCTGAGCGTAACCGAAGGGCGAGTTATTATCAAATCCTCTCTATCTTTTAAGAGTGTATGTGTTGAAGAATGAAAAACTTTCCCTGAAAGCCCATCGAGTGAATGATAAATTTCTTTCGATTGAAAATAATTAAAGCCAAAATCTTTCAACAATTCTTCCAAAAAATAAGCCGCCGACTCGTAATATTTGATATGGGCAATTTTCAAGAAAACCACTTCATTTTCTTCATGCATCACTGTATTTTTGAACGAGTTTAGGTTTTTACGAAAATCTACCTCGACAGATTGCAAACGTTCCAAATTTCGGGCAAAAGTTTCATCAAAATTGGGATTGATTTTTTTTAACAATGGTACAACCTGATGTCGCATTAAATTTCGTTGGTAATCATCCGAAACATTAGAGCTATCTTCTCGCCAAACTATTTGATTATCATCCACATAGCTATCAATTTGCCCTCGTGAAGCAAATAAAAGTGGACGAATAATGAAACCTCTTTTGGGTAAAATCCCCCGTAAACCAGCAATTCCAGTACCTTTTGTGAGGTTTAAAAGTACAGTTTCAATGCTGTCATTGAGGTGATGAGCAGTAGCAATATAAGCATAACCAAATTCTTGCCTGATTTTCCCAAACCATTCGTAACGTAGCGTACGAGCAGCCATTTGCGTAGAAACATTATTTTCTTTGACAAATTTCTTAGTTTCAAACCTTGTCGAATGAAAATCAATTCCATTGCTACTACATAATTCCTCTACAAACTTTTCATCTCCGTCAGAATCTTCACCTCTTAGCTGAAAATTGCAATGGGCTACAGCGAAACCAATATTCGCCCTACAAAAGAGGTTAAACATCATAACCGAATCTTTCCCTCCACTGACTGTCAGCAGAATTTTATCTGTCGGGTCGAATAATTTTTGCTCGTTAATATATGTTAAGAAGGCATGAAGCATCAAAGCAATTGCGTAATTTTGCGAACAAATTTAGAAGTTTCCAGCGAAGATGATTGAAAATATTAAAAAAACATTAGCACAACCAACAGCCCCGCCCCTGCCCCGCCCCAGTGAAGAGGGTTTCAAAATGCTATATCTTTTTATAAAAAAAAATCGTAAATATAGAAAAATCACCTCTATCGGGGTGGGTCGGCAGCTATGGCTGGTGCTTTTGTTGTTTTGTTCCCTAACGACGTTCGCACAAAAACCTTTAAATCCACCACCTCCAAAAGTACCTAATTCACGTATAAATCTCTTGAGTGCCGATAGCTTATTGGGCGTTAATCAAAATCCTGTGGTTACTCGCCAGTTTATTGGAAATGTTTCTTTTTCGCATCGTGGAGCAATTTTGTTTTGTCAAATTGCTACTCAAAATGAAGCAAATAATACACTCGAAGCCTATGGAAAAGTAAGAATCGTACAAGGAGATACTCTTACGATTACGGGAGATACACTCTATTATGACGGAAACACTCGTTTTGCTCGAGTTTTGGGTAAAAAAGTGGTACTAACAGACAAAAAAGTTACGCTCACTACCCGTGTTGTGGAATATGACATTCAACGAAATCGTGCTTATTACCCTGTTCGTGGCGTAATCGTGCAAGATTCAAGCACTTTGAAGAGTGAAAAAGGCTATTATAATACCCGAAGCAAGATTTTTAATTACAAAGAAAACGTCGAAATAATAAATCCAAAATATACCATTACTTCAGACAGTTTGCAATACAATGCCCGTACAAAAATTGCTGTTTTTAAAGCACCAACCCTTATAAAAAGCAAAGATGGCGACATAATAGCCAATGCAGGAAGCACTTATAATACCGAAACACAACAATCGAACTTTAAGGGTCGCTCAAAAATTGTAAATGAAGAGTACACACTAATTGGCGACACGCTCAATTTCGACCAAAAAACCGAATCGGGAATTGCCAAAGGAAATGTTGAATTAGTTTCAAAAAAAGACAAAATAGTTTTGAATGGAGATATCGGTATTCGAGATGGAAAAACTGGTTTGACCAAAATTTTGGGTAATGCCCTCATGCGTAATACTGCCGAGCTAGATACTTTGTATTTGAGTGCCGATACGCTTTATGCCTACGAGGCTATTGATACTTTAAAGACCAAAGTAGCAAAAAAAGATACGGCAAAAAAAGAGAATAAAATGGAAAAACTGATAGCTTTTGGTCATGTAAAAGTCTATCGTTCGGATATGCAAAGTCGGTGTGATTCGTTGCTTTACGACTTAAAAGATTCGGTTATTCACTTTTTTACGAAACCTATTCTTTGGAGTACCCAAAATCAATCCGAAGCAGATACAATTCACGTATATATGAAAAACAAGCGGGTAAATCGAATGTATATGATAAACCAAGGGTTTGTTATTGCAAAAGATACCTCTCATAATTTCAACCAAATAAAAGGGCGAAATATTTCGGTTTTGTTCAATAAAGAGACTCGCATCGAACAAGTTATTGTGGAAGGCAACGGCGAAAGTATCTATTATGCCTTAGATGGAGAAAATAGATTAATTGGCGTAAATCGAGTTGAGTGTAGCAAAATGAATATGCGATTTAAGGAAAATCAGGTAAATAAAATAACATTTATTGGTAAGCCCGACTCTAAACTTGTACCGCCAAATGAGTTAACAAACGACACAAATCAGTTGGAGGGTTTTAATTGGCGAGAAAAAGAAAAACCTACTAAAGCAGAAGTGCTTGGCTTGAAGTTTGCACCAAAGAAAGCAGGTATTTAATGCCTAAGTTTATTTAAAAATAGAACCTAACGAAAAAAGTTTATTTTCATTGCAACCTTTTAATCAAAAAAATAGTCTTAATAATATAAAAACATTTGGATTTTAATTTATTTCTCGTATGTTTGTTGTACCCCTAATAATATACGTGCAAAAACTATAAAAATTATTTATTTAATTATGGTAAAAAGTTTACAAAAATACTTATCAGTACTGATTGGAATTGCACTCGTATCCAACGTTGCCTTCGCCCAAGTGGAGAAGGGCAAGTCTCGTTTGGATATTGGTAAAAAGCCAACTACTACGAATAAAGCACCTCTTCAGAAATTAGCTTTTGTAAGCAAACCAATGCCTACCGAAGTGAAATTGAATAAGCCTTCGGTGGTAAATCAGTATTTTAGAAATGCCTTGTTGAACGGTTCATCGAAACTGGTTGTTGCGAAAGCCACAAATAGTGAAATTCCTACTAATTTTGATAAAAGTGTAGGTGATAATACTAACAATGAAAAACTTTATTCAAGTGAGAAACTGACGGTTTCAAACATTTATCCAAATCCTGCCAATGATTTTGCAAATATTGACTATGTGATTACTGGAAACGTAAATGAAGCAAGAATGTCGTTTTATAACTTACTTGGAAACGAAGTTGCTAACTACGAATTAGACAAAAATGACCGGAAATTGAAAATTCAAACAACTACTTGGGATTCGGGCGTTTATTTATATCAATTGGTTGTGGATGGTAAGAAAATAGTTACAAAGAAACTTTTGGTAAGACATAACTGAATTTTTTAGTAAGAAAATATATAATCGCATAAATACTTGTTTATCAAGAATTTATGCGATTTTTTTGTTCATAAAACACATTATTCCCCTAATCTAAAATGAAAAAACTATTATTATTAGTCTCCTTATTCTTTCTAAGCAGTTCATACAAACACAAAGAAATTACCTGGGTTGCCATTGGCGATTCTATCACGTATTTGAATGAACACCCAAACGAAACAGGAAACAGAATTACGAAAGGCTATATGACAAGAGTTGTGGAGAAGCTACCCAATATTCATTACATTAATCAAGGGCATAATGGTTGGACATCGGGTGGAATAGCCGATAAAATTGAAACTTTGGGACTCACCTCTGCCGATGTTTACTCTGTTTTTCTTGGAACAAACGATTGGTGGCAAGGAAGACAAATCGGTCAAATGTCTGATTATCAGGAAAATACGGGTAGCAAAACTTTGTATGGCTCTTACCGCATCATTATCGACAAAATAAGAAGTTTGAATAAAAATGCTAAAATTATTTTAATCACGCCTATGCAGCGAGTTGATTTTGTTTATATCAACAATCTAAAAAACAATGCTTATGGTTCGTATAAAGAGAAAAAAGGGCAGTTTTTAGCACAATTCGCCGAAGCCATCAAGAAAATTGGCAAAAAGGAACATTGTAAAGTGATTGACCTTTACAATAAAAGCGGCA
>NZ_JAYWCU010000012.1:0-10451 GCF_043780375.1 Emticicia sp.
AGTTCTTCTTTTTTATGTAAATCGTAGCGTTTTATAGTATTTTCAGACAAAATGCTTGCTTGAGACTGAATAAAAAAAGTAGGTAACTTTTCTTCGCAAAGTTCAACCAAATGAGATGTATTGGAACTATTATAACCGCCCACCACTACCGCAAAGTCAGCTTCGTTTTGCAACAAAGCATAAGTTGCTTCTTGGTTATCGTTGGTGGCATAGCAAAGGGTATCACGCGTATTGGCAAAATGCTTTTCTACTTCAGTAGGTTTCAACTGATAATACTCAACAATGATTTGTTTCAAATAATCAGAGATTCCTTGCGTATCTGAGGCAAGCATGGTGGTTTGGTTTACTACACCAATGCGTTCTAAATCTTGTTTTGGGTCGAAGTTTTCAGAATATTGCCCTGCAAAATCTTGATAAAATTGTTCGTTAGGTAAACTTTTATTAATATATTTTGCCAAAACTTTAGCCTGGTCTAAGTCTTTTATGACCACTGTTGGAGCATTTTGTTGGCTGTGCGAAAAAGTTGCTCGTGTTTCTTCGTGGTTTGGTTTACCATGAATAATAATTGTATAGCCACGCTCGCCGATTTGCCCTGCTCGATTCCAAACTTTTTCGACAAATGGGCAAGTGGTATCAAAATTATAAGGGTCGATTCCTAAACTTTCTAAATGCTTTTGAATCTCTAATGTTGTGCCAAAAGCAGGTACAATTACCGCATCTTCGGGTTTTAATTCTTGCCAATCAATGATTTGATTTCCTTTCGTATCCATCAAAAAACGAACGCCTTGAGACAACAAATCGCTATTTACATCGGGATTATGAATCATTTCGCTTAATAAAAAGATTCTTTTATCAGGATTTTCATTGATAGTTTTGTAGGCGATTTCTACTGCATTTTCAACGCCATAGCAAAAGCCAAAATGTCGGGCAATCAAAAATTTTACTGGACCAAAATCCAATACTGTGGGTGTAA
This sequence comes from Emticicia sp., assembly GCF_043780375.1. GTDB lineage: Bacteria > Bacteroidota > Bacteroidia > Cytophagales > Spirosomataceae > Emticicia. The sequence goes on from NZ_JAYWCU010000012.1 coordinate 974, forward strand.
AATCTTTCTTTAATTTATCTTTTGTTCGACGAATCTCTTTGATTTTACCAATGATATTACTCTTATAAATTTCTGGAATAACAAATGATTTCATATAACTTTAAAAAGTTTTTGTCTGATTTGGTGGCTAATGGCTGATTATTAAGATACAAAACTAATAGATGAATGACACAAACTAAGGAATTATCTGTATTTTCGCACCAATCATTTAAGAAAGCAGTTTTATGCGATTGAGTCTTACTATTCTTTTTGGAATATTTTTATTAAAAACATCCGCCCAAAGTACATACACTCCGTTGAATGACGATTACTCGCATTTGATTGAGCGTTATGAAATAAAAAGTGGCAGTTTGTCTAATCTTCATAGCAATATAAAACCCGTTCGCAGAAAAGATTTAGTAAAATTGACCACAGATTTAGAAAAAGATATAAAAACAAAATTATCTAAAGTTGATTCTTTCAATCTTGCCTATCTTCAAAACGATAGTTGGGAATGGCTTGATGATGAAAAACTTACCCAAAATGACAGCAAGAAATCTTTTTTGAAACATTTTTTAAAGAAAAAGTCAGATTTTTATAATTTCCAAAATAAAGACGCTGACTTTCATATTAGTCCGATTTTTCAATTTGCTTTTGCCCACGATAATCTTGTCAAAAACCAACCTGTTACCAATACTCGTGGCATTGAAATTCGAGGAACAATCAATAAAAAACTGGGTTTCTATACAATGCTCACCGACAACCAAATTGTATATCCAGGTTATGTGCGAGAATATGGTCGTTTTTATGATGCTAATCCTTATGAAGGTTTCACAAAGATAACAAATGCCGACTCAACAAAGTTTGGAACAGATTTTTTTTCGGCACGGGGTTACATTACTTTTCAAGCCTTAAAAAGTATTCAAATACAATTTGGTCATGACAAAAACTTTATTGGCTCGGGCATTCGCTCCATGATTTTGTCCGATTTTTCTGCTCCATATTTGCATCTTAAAATTACGACACAGATTGGTAAGTTTCAATATGTCAATATTTTTGCTCAGTTGATTAATAAACAAGTGCGTGTGGCGGTTGACGGAACTGAGCAGATTCCGCCAAAATACTTTTCATTGCATCATTTAAGCCTAAATATTTCCAAAAACCTTAATGTTGGCTTATTCGAAACAGTTATTTTTGGTAAACGTCCGATTGGCTTTGATATAAATTATCTAAACCCAATTATTTTCTTGCGGTTTGTAGAAGGGCATTTGGGTAGTGTCGATAATACGATTGTTGGAGCAGATTTTAAATATAATTTTAAGCGACATTTTTCGCTTTACGGGCAGTTGACTTTAGATGAGTTTAATCGCAAATATTTTAGGAAAAATAACTGGTGGGCAACCAAGTATGCTACGCAAATTGGTATGCGATACATTGATGTATTGGGCGTAAAAAATCTTGATTTTCAAGCCGAATATAATTTGGTAAGACCTTATACTTATAGCCATAATTCGACATATAGCAATTACATAAATTACAATTTACCTTTGGCTCATCCGCTTGGGTCAAATTTTAAGGAGGCGTTATTTGTAGTTCGCTACCAACCCATAAACCGTCTTTTTCTTAACTTTACAGCGATGTTAGCAAAACATGGGGAAGATTTCGATAACCTAAACTGGGGAGGAAATATTCTTCGTAACTATCTTATTGCTCGTCCACGAGATTATGGTAATGTGATTGGACAAGGAAATTTAGCAACGATTCGTCATCTGAATTTGGGGGCATCATATATGTTGCAACATAATCTATTTATTGATCTAAAACTTCAAAATCGTAGCGTCAATTATACAGACGAAGCTACAAAAAGCACGATTTTTTCATTGGGATTTCGCTGGAATTCCCCCCAAAGAGCTTTGTTGTTATAAATATTTCACCAATAACCTCGATTATCAAATGTTTGTCTTGACCGAAAATAACTCTTTAGCAAATCAATTTCTTGCCGAATTGCGAGATAAAGAAATACAACGTGATGCCATGCGATTCCGAAAAAATTTGGAGCGTCTGGGTGAAATTTTTGCTTACGAAATTTCCAAAACATTGTCTTTCCAAAATCGTACAGTTGAAACTCAATTGGGGACTAAAACTACACCACAAATTTCGCAGGAAGTTGTATTGGTAACAATTCTTCGTGCAGGACTACCTTTACATCAAGGCTTATTAAATTTCTTTGATAAATCTGAGAATGCTTTTATAGGAGCATATCGCGGAAAACACGACGACAAAGAGGCTTTTGAAATTGAAATGGATTATATCACCAGTCCTGATATTCATGGTAAAATACTGATAATCAGCGACCCCATGTTAGCTACGGGCAAATCTATCGAAAAAGCATATCACGCCATGCTTCGCTACGGAGTTCCATCAAAAACCCATATTGTGTCTGCAATTGCAAGCCGACGAGGTGTAAGATTTATTCAAGCTCGATTGCCACAATGCCGCCTTTGGTTAGGAGACATTGATGAGGAAATGAATGCAAAATCATATATTGTTCCTGGTTTGGGCGATGCAGGAGATTTGGCTTTTGGAGGAAAAATCTAATAGTAAACAATTGATATTAATCATTAAACTAAGCAGCCTTCAGCTCTGAATCTATCAACTCATTTAAGTTTTTCTAAGGTTGCTTTCATACGATATTGTAATACTACTTTTTTACCCGAAATATTTTCTAAAAGAGGCTTCAAAATCAAGTTTGCATTCTTTTTTGTTTGTTCCAAAATTCCCATTTCGATTGCCGATTGTTTGATTTTATCTTCGGCACGGGTATAAGCTTCATTCATGAGCGATTGTTCGTTCATAAAAGCATATTCAGTATCGTAAATCTTTGATTTACTGTGGTCAATTTTGTAACTACACAATTCGGGGTCAGGAAGATGTACGATAAGTGTATCGTCTTTTGATGAAACATCTTCCGCCTTCACTTTTGTCAAATCAATGCAGCCAATCGCTTCTCCTTGCACAATCAAAATTACCTTCGGATTGGGCAAATAATCTCGCACTAATTCTTGCTCAACTATATCTCGAAAAGTGAAATTTGCTAACTCCAATTTTCCCAACAAGGTCATTTCTTTCAGCACCATATTATGCGTAGTTTTTATTTCTTTGACTGAAAAAAAACTAAAGTTTTTAAGCTTCTCCCAAATAAAAATCGAACCAACAACGGTGATAAAAATGAATAATATTTTAAAAAAATTTCGGAACATTGAAAGGAATTATTGTGTTTACATTTGGAATCCTTTTACAAAAATAGGCATCTTTCATTAGAATTGATAAGGTTATTTTTGACAGTATATTTGCTAATTTATAGTTTATTTATTGCAATTGCTGCATAGTGTTGTTATATTAGCCTATTACAATCAACCTATAACTATCTGACTATCAGGTATTTATTAAATTAAAATTTGTACTTATCAATTCTTAAATCATAAATGTATAGCTATTGAAACTCATAACTGTAATTTATATGTTGTTTTTTCGTATCTTTGTAGAGTAAAATAAACCAAAAAAATATTTAAAGTGACGCTTATAAAATCAATTTCGGGCATTAGAGGAACTATTGGAGGCAAAAGTGGAGAAGCTCTAACCCCATTAGATATTGTAAAATTTACTGCTGCTTATGGTTCTTGGCTTAAGAAGAGAAATACCGAAAAGCCCTTAAGGGTTATTGTAGGTAGAGATGCCCGTTTGTCAGGAAAAATGGTTTCTGATTTAGTTTGCTCTACACTTGTTGGCATGGGATTTTATGTCATAGATTTAGGTCTTTCAACTACGCCTACTGTTGAAATAGCTGTTCCTATTGAAAACGCACTCGGAGGAATTGTACTTACTGCCAGCCATAACCCAATTCAGTGGAATGCCCTTAAATTACTCAACGAAAAAGGAGAATTTATTTCGGGTGCTGATGGAGAAGAATTATTAAAAATGGCTGATAATGAGGATTTTGATTTTGCAGAGGTAAAAACCTTAGGTAAAATTGAAGCTAATGATACCTATATTCAAAAACACATCGACTTGATTTTGGCTTTACCATTGGTTGATAAAGAAGCTATCAAAAATGCTAAATTTAAAGTTTGTATTGACGCTGTAAACTCAACAGGAGGTATCGCCGTTCCGATGTTATTAGAGGCTTTGGGAGTGACTGATATCAAGAAAATTAACTGTGAACCAACTGGTATATTTGCCCATAATCCTGAACCATTACCCGAAAATTTAAGAGAAATTTCAAGCGAACTTCGCAAAGGAAACTATGATTTAGGTATAGTTGTTGACCCCGATGTTGATAGATTAGCTTTTATTAGTGAAGATGGAGAGCCATTTGGCGAAGAATATACGCTTGTTGCAGTGGCTGACTACATTTTAAAGAATTCTAAAAAGAAAAAAGGCTTAACAACAGTTTCAAACCTTTCTTCAACCTTGGCATTGAAAGATGTAACTTTAAAAGCCGGTGGCGAATATTTTTCGGCAGCTGTTGGTGAGGTGAATGTCGTAACAAAAATGAAAGAGGTAAAAGCAATTATTGGCGGTGAAGGGAATGGAGGTATCATTTACCCCGAATTACATTATGGCCGTGATGCTTTGGTTGGAATTGCTTTATTTTTAAGTCATTTAGCCAAATTTGGTAAACCAATAGGTTTTTTACGAAGTACATATCCAAATTATCACATTGCAAAAAAGAAAGTTGAACTTACAACTGATCTAAATGTTGATGAAGTTTTGAGTGAAATTAAGGCAAAATATGATCGCTATCCATTAAATACTGAAGATGGAGTGAAAGTGAATTTTGATAAAGAATGGGTACATTTACGTAAGTCAAATACCGAACCAATAATCAGGATTTATGCCGAGTCAGAGTTTGAAACAACTGCCTCTAACCTTGCTGACAAAATAATAAGAGATATCAAAGAGGTCATATCTTTGAAGTCATGACGCCCTAAATTATGAAAATCTGCTCTAAAATACAAATACAATAAAACTGCGTTCATAAAAAACAATACTGCTTCTATAATCAAACTGCTTCTATAACTTAGAGATTAATATTTGTGCTTATTGAAAAATTTAAGCCAATTTTAATCTATTTCATTGAATACATCTATTTATAATGCTTTACATTTGTAAATAGTTTGAGAAATACGTGCCTACTCCTAACTAATTACTAAGATGCTTCTTAAGTTCTTCTCTGCTATGCCTTTGAGTATTATCCAGCATGTATTTGCTTTTGGCACTAATTTTGTACAAAGACTGAGTACAAACAGTTCGCCATACATAAATGATTTTCTCAATCATACAATTAATTTGATTTTTACGATGTTTAGGACAAAAAGAAGCCCCCAGATTATAGCATTTATTCTCATGCTAATAGGTAGCTTGCATTCCCATGCACAAAGTTTGCCAACAGTTATTGAATGGCAACGATGCTATGGCTGGAATGGTTGGTATGCTGATGAAGGAAGTAAAATTGTGCCAATTCAGAATGGAAATTATGCAGCCGTTGGCAAAAAAGCTTTAGACGGTTTTGAAACCATTTGGGCATCTAAAATGAACCAAAAAGGTGAAATAATGTGGGAAACCTTCATTTTCGATGACCAATCATATACTGGCTTCAGAGGTACAGACATTATTCAAAACAACGATGGCAGTTTTATATTATTAGGAAGAGTAAATAACATACAAAAACTGAGGTTTAATGCAAGCAATGGTCGTCAAGTAGTGCAGACAAGTGCAAAGGGCTTTTTTGATAACTTGATTGTGAAGCTCAATAGTGAGGGTCAAATGGTTTGGTTTAAGGTTTTGGGAGGGTCGAGTTCAGATACTCCTGTAAAGGTTTTGCAAATGGATGACAATAATTTATTATTATTAAGCACTACTACTTCGTCAGATGGCGATTTGACAAACTCGGGGAAAAATACTACAGGTTTGAACAGTGATTTTTGGGTAACAAAATTAAGTCAAGAAAACGGTAATATTATTTCAAATAAATGTATTGGTGGAAATGGAGATGAAATTGCCGCTGATATGAAACGTACTTCAGATGGCGGTTATGCTATTGTGGGCAATTCTACTTCAAATGATACTCAAATAGGTCCAAATAAGGGCGGAAAAGATATTTTAATTGTTAAATTAGATGCTTCATTGAATGTATCTTGGAAGAAAACTTATGGTGGAAGCCAAAGTGATGAAGCCCGAAGAATAGTTGCATTACCTAATGGCGATTTGATTGTAGGCATTACATCAAACTCATTGAATAATGATTTTGAAAATCCAATAAGTGGTAGTTTTCCTAATAATTATGAGGGAAATATGTGGTTATTTAAACTTAATTCGAATGGAGATTATCAAAGTAAAAAGATTTTTGGGGGTTCAGAAAATGATATATTAAATGATTTGGTGCTTACTCGAGACGGAAACTATGGAATAGTTGGGTCAACCAAATCGACCAACGGAAATATTACAGACCGAAATCGAATTGCGAATAATCAATATAATAAATTTGACGTTGTTTTGATGAAAATAACGAGCGATTTTAATGTTATTTTGGAAAAAACAATAGGTGGTACTGCAGACGATGAAGGAAATGGCTTAGTTGAAACCGGTGATGGAACATTCGTGGCAATCGGTACAACACAATCATTTGATGGTGATATATCAGGAAACCATTATCACCCTCAAGATAGCCATGATATATTATTATTTAAGCTCAATTATGCTTGTGAAGCTAATATCACAACCGATAAAAATTTAGTAGCTGCAAATACTGATGTACTTGCTTCGGAAACAGTGAGAACCTCAGATAAAATTACACAACATTCATCTATTCATTATGGAGCGGGTAAAAGTATAGAAATAACACCTGGTTTTAATTCTGAATTAGGTAGTGTATTAGAATTTAACTTGAATGGTTGCAATAATTTCTCTGCAACTGAGGCTCGTCCGATTCAGATAAAAATAGCTAATGAATGTAGAGAAGGTGGAATGAAATTTAAGTTTTTACCTTTTACTCCTAACACAGATATATCTCAGTATCGAATATCCGTTCAAAATCTAAGCCCTAAAATAGAATTCAATTTTTCTGGAAATGCACTCATTACTAAGAATAATGTCCCTGATAATGGTAATGCTTACTTTTTACTAACAGTTTCAAAAGATGGCTATGATGACTTTACATATCAAGGCTATACCAGTACCTGCGAGCATGATAATGCACCGATTAATTGTCCAGAAAATAATAATGATGTAATTCTTGATAAACAATATTATCAAGCTGGAGATACTTTTACTGCTAAATGGACAGGAACATTGCTCCCATCACAATCATTATCTTGGTTTAACGAAAATGTTTCAGTGTTATCTACATCAGGAACAAGCTGTACAGGAAAAATAAATGCGTTCCCTGCTCATCTACAAGCACAACCAAACACGATGCCCGATGGATCTCGCCCTTGTCATGGTGCTATAAGAATAGATTTTAGAGCTACTAAGTAGTAAAAAACATAAGATTTTTAGCCCTCTCAGATAAGGTATCTAAGAGGGCTTTTTATTTTGCTTATTACTTCTTATTTTTGCAGTAGTTTATAACCCAACAAAATGAATATATGAACTTGGCAATATGTTTTGCCAAGTATTTCGCTATCAACAAAACATTTTGTTTGGTGTTGATTTCTTACTTAACCACTGAATTCTGCTGAAAATGCGAAATCCAAGCATTACCATTTTACTATTATTGATTGCGTTCTCATGTTTCTCTCAAATTACAATCAATTTACCATTGTCGAGAAGTGTTTTTCAACGAGATAACAATAATACCTCTTCTGTTTATATTTCAGGAAACTATGATGGTGTCCTCGAAAAAATAGATGCAAGGTTAGTGCCTATTACACAAGGACAAGGAACTACAACCGATTGGTTTGTGCTGACTGATAAACCCGAAAATGGAGCTTTTGTAGGAGCTATTAAAGGAACTGGCGGATGGTATCAGTTGCAAGTAAGAGGTTGGAGAAATGGCGTCGTTATTACACAACCCAATGTTGATAAAGTGGGTATTGGAGAAGTATTTTTGATTGCAGGGCAATCGAATGCTGAAGGGAGACGAAATTTTGGAGAGAAATCATCAACCGATGACCGTGTGAATTGTTTCGACTATCAAAAAATAGATTTTTTAGATGAAATTCCTCCTTATAAAAGTTTTTCTCATTTAGAAACTACTTCTTCTATTGCTCCACGTGGAGAAGGTGGAGCTTGGTGTTGGGGAGAATTAGGCGATTTTTTAGTCAAACGCCTTAATGTTCCGATTATGTTTTTCAATGTGGCTTACGGAGGCACTTCCATAGAAAACTGGTATAGCAGCTCAATTGGTGTTTCAACTACACATCCTTTTTTTAAATATACTTTTCCTCGTGATACCCCTTACTCTTATATGCGAATTACGCTACAATATTATTTATCACAATTGGGAATGCGTGCAGTGCTATGGTGTCAAGGAGAGGCAGAATCCGATTTGAAAACTACCGAAGATTACTACGCAAATACATTGAAAAAAGTAATAGATAAAAGTAGATTTGATTTTGGTAAAAAAATCAGTTGGGTTGTTTCTCGTACCTCACTAATGAATGTGAATCAGACTTATCCCGCTGCAATCAAAGCACAAAACAGAGTAGTTAATCCCGCAGATTATATTTTTGAAGGACCATATACCGACTCGATTCAAGTACCTCGCCCCGAAGGTGTACACTTCCAAAACTCTGGAATTTCAGATTTAGCAAAAGCATGGGATAAAAAACTGAATGACATTTTTTTTAATCAATCAATACCATCGTTACCAGCACCTATTCTGACCTTGAAAGCTTCATGTACAACATTAGATAAGGTTACTTTGAGTTTGCCAACGGGTTATAGTCTTCAAAAATGGTCAAATAATACAACATCTACTACGCTTACAGCATCAAGCGGTGCTTATAATAGTGTAGCACGTGACCAAACTGGAAATTACTTTTTTACTTCCAATATTGATGTAAAAAGTGTATTTCCTACAAAAACCCCTTCTGCTTTTGCTAAGAAAAGTCTATTTTTTTGTGAAGGAACAAGCACTGATTTATTGACTGACTCGCCAGATTATGTTTCTTTTTTATGGAATACGGGTGAACAACAAAAACAAATTTCTGTAAAAACAACAGGGTCTTACAACGTGCGTGGTATAAATACAATTGGATGTGGCTCACCTGAATCTAATAGTGTTTTTGCACAATCGCTCATTCCGCCAGGAAAACCTGTTATATATCAAAGTGAAATCGCTGTCTGTGAAGGCAATACGGTAACATTGGCTTCGACCAGCCTAAAAGAAAATATATGGAGTACCAATGAAAATAGCCCAGTTATTACAGTTATTAAAGCGGGTGAGTATAGCATAACAGTAAACGCAAAGGATGAAAATGGCTGTATTTCAGCGAGT